>NZ_JBQFOU010000012.1:0-134252 GCF_056533845.1 Ruegeria sp. F5
ACCGAAACCTCGTCTGCACATGCCCCCCGATGTCAGAATACGAAGACGCCGCAGAGTAAATCACAAAAACCCCGCCCGACATCGGGCGGGGTTTTTTCTTAGGGCTTGAACCCTTCGGGCACGCCGAAGGGCGGCCTGTCGATGCTGGTGCCGGTCAGGGCATGCAAAAACGCCACAAGGGCGTCGATTTCAGTGTCCGACAAGTCCAGCGGCGCGATATCGATCTTGCGCCGCTGACGCTGCATTTCGAACCGGTCATCCCACACCACGAAATCCGCCTTTTGCAACCACGAAACCTTCGGCAGCGCTGCCATATCACGGGTCCAGTGCGACAGGCTGCGTTCGGGGTTCAGGTGGTGGCGGATGATGCTGTCGAGGTCGGGAAAGGCCCCATTATGACCGTAAGGCGCGGTCAGGGCGACGTTGCGCAGCATCGGGGTGCGGAAGCGATAGGCGTCTTCTATCCGGTCGCTTTCACCCATGCGGCCAACATCGCGCACATAGGGGTCCCATTGGCGGGTGCGACCGGGGCCGAACGGGGGCAGGGCCAAAGCATGAAACTGCTGATCCGACATCAGCGGGCCGGAATGGCATGAGGCGCAGTTTGCCTTGCCGTAGAACAGGTCCATGCCGTCTTTCTGCTGCGCCGTTAGCGCGCTTTTGTCGCCCGCAAGGTATTGATCAAACGGGCTGTCGGTGCTGCGCCACTCGACGGCCATGAAGGCGGCCAGAGCATTGGCGATCTGGGTGATCGTGATGTCTTTGGCCGTTTCGATCTCATCGAAGGCTTCGACCATCGGGGGGCCGTAACGCGGATCGGTGCGGACGCGTTTGGCCAGAATGGGCCAGCCAAGATCGATCCGGTCAGCTACGGCACCGGTCACCTGATTTTCGCCGACATTTCCGGCCATCTCGAACTGCGAGGTCAGGGGAAACAGGGCCTGCGCGGCCAGCAGCGAATTCAAACCCTCGGGCAACCATTCCTGCGCTGGCGAATTGAAGCCGTTGCCATAAACATCCGATATACTCAGTCGACCATCATGGAAGACGGTATGAAGGTCGCGCGCGCCAAGGTTCCACAACCCCGGCGAATTGCGCGGGATGCGTTTGCGGATTTTGTCGGCTCCAACGCCGGGCGTGCGCTCCGGCCCCAGCCCTTGGCCACCTTCGCCGATGCCCAGCGATAACCCGTCGGACGTACCTAAATCGGGGTGGTGGCAATGGGCGCAGGCGATGTTCCGATTGCCCGACAGGATGGGATCGTAAAACAGTTGATGACCGATGGCGGCCTGTTCCCTATCAAAGGGGATAAAGTCATCATCGGTCAGCGGGCGCGGCAGGTCCTGCGCCGCCGCCGCGCCGACGAAAAGGAAAACGACCCCATGCGCCAGCTTGTATTTGCCCTTTGGCTTGTTGCGACCCCGGCGCAGGCCGAGTTGGAACAGGCCCGCGATTTGATGGAGGCGGGCGAATTCGAGGCTGCGCGCGAGGAGTTGCTGCCAGCCGCGCGGTCGGGCAATGCCGAGGCCGAGGAGTTGATCGGCGTGATGTACGGGCTGGGCCTCGGGGTCGCGCAGGACTATGAGCGAGCGTTCGAATGGTATCTGCGCGCCTCGATGAAGGGCCATCCGGGGGCGCAGTCCGGTGTCGGCTGGTACTATGAGCTGGGTCTGGGCATGCCCGCGCCCGATCTGGTGCGGGCTTACATGTGGTACACGCTCAGCGCCATTGGCGGCGACCCCGACGCGGCGATCAGCCTTGAGGAAGTGATCAGGAAAATGTCGCCGGAGCAGATCGAAAGGGCGCATGTTCTGGTCAACGACTACAAAGGGTGGATGTACCCGTTTCGCTAAGGGCCGGACGCAACGCCCGGCCCTGCCTGGTTAGTTGAGGTCTGCGTCACGCGCGGCGTTGACCTCGGCCTCGGCTGCGGCCACAGCCTCGGTCAGCGCGGCGAATATTTCATCTCCGCGGGCCACGTTGGACTGGAACCACTCGTAGACCGGTGTCGCGGCCTCTTTGAAGGCCGCTTTCTGCTCGGGCGTCGGCACATAAAGATCACCGCCGCCGGCGACGAAATCCTCATAGGCCTGAATCGCTTTGCGCTTGGGTGAGGCAAAGGTCGCTTGCTGCAGCGCATAGAACCCGTCCACCACGACGCGGCGCAGGTCCTCGGGCAGTTCCTGGAACTTGGCGTTGTTCATCCACCACATGGCGCCCATATAGGCATGCCCGTCCAGCGTCAGATACTGAAGACCTGCATCCGGGAACTTCATGCCCATGATGTCGGTGATGCCGTTCTTGGACCCTTCGACCACACCGGTCTGGAAGCTGGTGAACAGTTCCGGCCACGGGATCGGGGTTGGGGATGCGCCCAAGGCCTTGACCAGTTCCTGCGGCAGGTCGGCAACCACGGTGCGGATTTTCAGCCCTTCCATGTCGGCAGGCTCGGCGATGCGGCGCTGCGTGTTGGCGAAGTTGCGCCAGCCGCCGGTGTTGCCGATGGTCATCAGGCGGATCGCACCGCCGGAATCTTCCAGCGCCATGTCCCGCATCTTGCGGGTGAAGTCGCCCGTCAGGACCTGTTCGGCGATGCGGTCATCGGCCATCAGGTAAGGCAGGTCCAGAACCTGCACGTAGGGGAAGATGCCCGACGCGCCGCTGGAGGTTGAGATGAAGATGTCAATGGTGCCATCGGCCACGCCCTGCAGACACTCGGCCCCGTTCGAGCACAGCTGCGTGCCGATGAACAGCTCCACCTCGATCGCGCCGTTCGAAGCGGCCTCGACATAGTTCTTGAACACGATCAGGCCGTCATAATCCTCGTCGTTTTCGTTCGAGTTTGCGGTGGCCCGCAGCGTGTAATCGGCGGCTGCGGCGGCCATGGCGGACGCGGCCACCAGCGACGTGGCCACCGCTGCGGTTTTGATGAAATCTCTGAGCATGCGTTTCCTCCCTGTGATACTCAGTTCAGTTTGCAAATCCCGTTATCCTCGGGATCGTCATGGATAGTGCGGGGACATAGGTGATCAGGAAGATCACCAGAATTTCGACAGCCAGAAACGGCAGGATCGCCTTGGCAATGGTTTCCACCTTCTCGCGCGACACGGCGGCGGCCACGAACAGCACCAGCCCCATGGGCGGTGTGGCTAGGCCGACGGTCAGGTTAACGCTCATGATAATGGCGAAATGGATCGGGTCCACGCCGAGGCTGGTGAAAATCGGCGCAAGGATCGGGCCAAGGATTATGATCGCGGGGCCCGCGTCCAGGAACATGCCGACGATGAACAGCAGCAGGTTGATCAGGAACAGCAGGATCAGCGGATTTTCCGACAGGCTGAGGATCAGCGAGGCCAGCTGTTCCGGCGCGTGGCTGAGGCTGACCACCGTCTTGAACGCCATCGCCGCGCCGACCAGCAGCAGGACAACCGCCGAGGTGAGCCCGGCATTGCTGAGAATCTCGGGCACCTCTTTCAGGGTCAGCGTCCGCAGAACAAAGAAGCCGATGATGAAGGCGTAACCCACGGCGACGGCGGCGGCTTCGGTCGGGGTGAAGATGCCGCCCAGAATGCCGCCCAGAATGATTACCGGGGTCAGCAGGGGAAAGAACGCCTTGAGGCTGGCCTGACGGCGCTCGCCCCATGTGTATTTGCGGCTGGCGACGGGAAAGTCGTATTTGTCGGCCATGACCTTGATCATCAGCATCAAGCCGACGCCCACCATCACACCCGGCACGATCCCCGCAAGGAACAACGCGGCGACGCTTTCGCCCATCACATAGGCGTAGATGATCATGATGCCCGAGGGCGGGATGATCGGCCCGATCACCGAACTGGCGGCAGTGATCGCGGCGGCGAATTTGCGGGTATAGCCCTGTTTCTCCATCGCCGGGATCAGCATCGACCCCAGCGCCGAGGTGTCGGCGACCGCGGACCCGGAAAGCCCCGCGAACAGGATGGAACTCAGCACGTTCACATGCGCCAGACCGCCCCGGAAATGACCCATCAGGGCCTGAGAGAACTCGACCAGACGGATGGTGATGCCGCCGCGATTCATCAGCTCTCCGGCCAGCATGAAGAAGGGGATCGCCATCAGCGGAAAGCTGTCCATGCCGTTATAGACGTTCCGGTACAGCAGCGTGATGTCGTTGGTCTGGCCGTTCAGCCACAGCAGAATACCGGGCGCGGCCAGAAGCGCGAAGAAGACCGGCAGGCCGATCATCAGGAAGACAAGAAAGGTGGGCAGGAACCAGATCAGCATCTATTCAGCCCCCACCGGTGCGTCTGCGATTTCCGGCAGCAGGTCGCCGCCGCCCATCAGGGTGACGATGGCGCGCAGGATCAGCTCGATATTGACGGAAATCAGCAGGATCACCCCGACCAGCAAGGACGCCATCATCCAACTGCGCGGGATGCGGTACCATTCGTCAAACCCGAACGAGGTGGGGATATAGAGCGCAGCGGTGGCGAACCGGCCGCCAAATCCCGTAACCTCGGACCAGCCGATATTAACCGCGACCAGCAGCACGGCCAACGAAACGAACAGTAAAAACAGCATCAGCAATTGACCAACCACGCGCGGCAGCATCATCGGCACCGTATCGATGGCCACAAATCCGCCGCGCCGGAACGCGGTGGGGGCCATCAGGCCGGTCATCCACAGCATGCAGAACCGCGCGGCCTCGTCCGGCCAGGGCAGGGCGTTGCCCAGAACGTATCGGAAGAACACCTGAATCAGGATTGCGATCACCATCAATGCAATCGCAACGACACCAACCGCGCGGCCAAAACGCAGCACGGTTTCGTTCACGAATGCAATCGGCGCGAGCGCCGACGCCAGTCCGCTCATGCGGATCCTCCCTTGTTCAGCCGCAGGTTTGGCCCGCGGTCGTCATATCGCGCTTAGGCTTTCGCGAATTGGCCGAGTTTTCCGGCATAGAAGGTCAGCGCGTCTCCGTCCGCCATGCTGACCTTGAGCACTTTGCCCACCACGATCACGTGATCGCCTGCATCGTGATAGGCGTGCTGCTCGCATTCGAACCGCGCCAGACAATCCGGCAGCAGCGGTGTTCCGTTGCCGCAGCGGTCATGGGCGATGTCCCGCAGCGCAAACGCGTCTTTCGAGCAGCCAAAACACAGTTCGGCCTGTTCCGAGGATAACACGTGAACGGTGAAATGACGCGCCTTGTGGAAATAGGGGAAGCGGCGCGAATTGCGGTCGCCCGCCCACATGATCAGAGCCGGGTCCAGCGACAGGGACGAAAAGCTGTTGGCAGTGATGCAGACCGGGCCGTCTTCGCTGTTGCAGGTGACGATGGTGACGCCGGTGGCAAAGCGGCCAAAGGCGTCGCGCAGGCTGCGGGTGTCGTCCTTATGCGGGACGAACGTGTGGCTTATGTCCTTTGAGATTGCGTTCATCATGGTACCTCATGCCCCAGCGCCGCCTCGTACAGGCGGAACCAGCTTTCGCGATCCAGGTTGACGTTCAGAGCGTCCGAGATGCCCTTGATCCGGTCCAGGGTGTTGGTGCCCAGAACCGGCAGAATGCCTGCCGGATGCGCCAGCAGAAAGGCCACGGCGACAGCGGCGCGGTCGGTGCCGAATTCAGCGGCGATCTCATCCGCCACGACGCCGACCGGCGGGCTGCCCGCCATCAGCGCGCCCCCACCCAAGGGTGACCAGGCCATGACCGGGTGGCCGTGCTGCTGGTGAAAGGCCAGATCGCCGTTGGTAAACGGAGTGATCTCGGCCAGCGAAATCTCGATCTGGTTTGTCACCAGCGGGGTCTTCATCGCCGATTGCAGCAGCGTCCAGTCCCACGGGCGGAAGTTCGACACGCCGACCGCGCGCACCTTGCCGCTGGCCACGACCTCGTCCAGTGCCGCGCCGGTTTCATGGTGATCCATGAACGGATCGGGGCGGTGGATCAGCAGCAGGTCGATATGGTCGATGGCCATCTCGGTCAGGGATGTCTCGACCGAGTGCAGAATGTGCGCGCGCGAGGTGTCGTAATATTTGACCTTCACGTCCGAATAGCGGCCACAGGGCGCGACGATGTCACATTTGGTGACGATCTCCATCTTCGCGCGCAAGCCGGGATTGGCGCGCAGGGCGTTGCCCAGAACCGCCTCGGCCCCGTAATCGCCATAGATATCGGCCTGATCGAATGTGGTGATGCCCTGATCCAGACAGGCCTGTATCTTGGCCTCGACATGGCTTGCCGAGGTGTCGCTGTCATCGCCCAGCCGCCACATGCCGTAAACAAGGCGGCTCAATTCAAGCGTGTCGTTCAGTTTCACGCGTTGCATCAGCGGCGCTCTCCGTTGCCCAGCGGGGTGGCCGGGGTCGTCTTTGGCACGCGCCCGTATTCTTCGGGCAGCGAGCAGGTTTTCAGGTTGGGCAGGACGCGCGCGCCGAAATGCCTGGCCTCGTCCATGTGCGGATAGCCCGAGAAGATGAAGGCGCGGATGCCCATCTTCTGGTAGTCCTCGATCTTGCTCATGACCTGATCGGTCGAGCCGACCAGCGCGGCGCCACAGCCCGACCGCGCCCGGCCCACACCGGTCCAGAGGCCCGGTTCGACATAGCCATATTCATCCGCCAGATCGCGGTTCTTGGCCTGATGCGCCACACCCAGCGAGGTCGCATCCAGCGCCCGCTCCCGGATTGCGCGGCCATATTCGTCATCCAGTTTGGAAACGATGTAGTCGGCATATTCCTGCGCCTCAGCCTCGGTATCGCGGACGATCATGTGCACGCGCAGGCCGTAATCCAGCGTGCGGTTGTAATTCTCGGCCACCGCGTGCACCGCCTTCATCCGTCCGGCCAACTGGTCCTTGGTTTCGGGCCACATCAGGTAGACATCGCAATGCTCGCCGCACAGTTCCAGCGCCGACGGAGAATAGCCGCCGAAGTAGAGCAGCGGCCCGCCAGTTTGATAAGGTCGTGCCGGGTCGGTGGTCAGGCCCGAGAAGGTATAAACCTCGCCGAAATGGTTGATCTCGTCCTGCGTCCAGGCCTGTTTCAGAATCTCGACCACCTCGCGCGAGCGCTGGTAGCGGAACGCGCTGTCGGCCTTTTCGCCGGGGAAGTCGGACGAGATGATGTTGACCGTCAGCCGCCCCTTCAGCATGTGATCCAGCGTGGCAATGGTGCGGGCCAGCATGATCGGCTGCATCTC
The DNA here is from genome assembly GCF_056533845.1 of Ruegeria sp. F5. Lineage (NCBI taxonomy): Bacteria > Pseudomonadati > Pseudomonadota > Alphaproteobacteria > Rhodobacterales > Roseobacteraceae > Ruegeria > Ruegeria sp. F5. Next base: position 7,180 of record NZ_JBQFOU010000012.1, read on the forward strand.
GCCGCAGCGCACGGCGGCCAGCAGGTTGATCCGGTCGGTGATCGGCGCGCAGCCGGCGACAAAGCTCAGCGTGTCCTGACCGACCTGATAGGAGGATGGGCACAGGATGTTGCGAAACCCCTGCGCCTCGGCCTCGCGCACGATGCCGGAACAGTGGTCCCAGCTGGAGCGCAGATCGCCATCCGGCACGCCCAGAAACTGATAATCGTCCGAGCACAGCGCCGCGAACCAGGACACTTCGGCCGCATCCAGATCGGGGGATGTGATGGGGACGATGGTCATTTGATTCGTTCTCCGTGCATCTTTTAACTTTCCTCTTGCGTAGCAATCACTTTGATGTAGATCAATAGTGTATCAATTTTTCCTGCGACTCAGTGAAGCGCAATTCCGATGGCAATGACGCACCGCAACCCCAACGCCCTGCCGATCTATGTCCAGATCGCCGAGCTTCTGATCCGCGACATTGCAGCCGGTCGGCTGATCGATGGCGAGCGTTTGCCGCCTGAACGGGACATGGCGGCGAACCTGAAGGTCTCGGTCGGGACGTTGCGAAAATCGCTTGCCGAGCTTGAGAAAAAAGGGATGTTGGAGCGGATTCAGGGCTCGGGGAACTACATTCGCGAGACCGGAACGCAGAACAGCGTCTATGCCATGTTCCGGCTGGAACTGCCCGAGGGCGGCGGCCTGCCGCGGGCCGATATCCTGTCGGTGGATCACTTGGAAAAGCCCGCCGACTTGCCGGAATTCGGCACCTCGGACCGGGGATCGCGGGTGCGGCGGATGCGCTACCTGAATGACACAATCATCGCGGTCGAGGAAATCTGGCTGGACGCTTCCGCCGGAAAGGTCGATCGGGCGCTGCTGTCGGATTCGCTCTATCGCTATTACCAGCAGCAGCTCGGGTTCTGGATAACACGGGCCGAGGACCGGGTGTCGGTCCGCGCGTTGCCCAACTGGACCCCGCCCGGTTTCACCAAACCCGCCGGGGACCCGGCCGGGTATATCGAGCGGTTCAGCTGGTCCGAGGGGACAGAGCCGGTCGAGTTTTCCAAAACATGGTTCGACCCGGATCGGGCCACCTATGTCCAACGTCTGAAATAAAAGGAAACGCGCATGACCCGGACCATCCATTACGGGCTGATCGGATGCGGCATGATGGGGCAGGAACATCTGCACAACATCGCCTTGCTCGAGGGCACGCGGGTCTCGGCAATCTACGAGCCCGATGCCGGGATGGCCGAGACCGCGCAGGCGATTGCGCCTGAGGCGCGGATGGTCTCGTCGCTCAAAGACCTGCTGGCCGTCGAGGACCTGGACTGTATCGTGATCGCCAGCCCCAATCACCTGCATGTGGATCAGATCGACCACATCGCCCGCACACGGCCTTTGCCCTTGCTGGTGGAAAAGCCGCTGTTCACCGACCCGGCGGATGCGGCGCGGCTGGACGCAATTCAGCGCGGCTACCCCCATCCGATCTGGGTGGCGATGGAATACCGCTATATGCCGCCCATCGCCGCCCTGATCGATCAGGCGCAGGTGACGGGCGGGGTGAAGATGCTGTCGATCCGCGAACACCGCTTTCCGTTTCTGCAAAAGGTCGGCAACTGGAACCGGTTCAACCGCAACACCGGCGGGACCTTTGTTGAAAAATGCTGCCATTTCTTCGACCTCATGCGCCTGATCCTGCAATCGGACCCGGTGCGGGTCACCGCCAGCGGCGGGCAGGCGGTCAATCATCTGGATGAAGCCTACGGCGGTCAGGTGCCCGACATTCTGGACCACGGCTATGTCACGGTCGATTTCGCTTCGGGCGCGCGGGCGATGCTGGAACTGTGCATGTTCGCGGAAGGATCGCGCTATCAGGAGGAAATCTCGGCCATCGGCCCGAACGCCAAGATCGAGGCGCTGGTACCCGGACCGGGCCGGTTCTGGCCCGATCATCTGGGCGACGCGCCGGTGCCGCAACTGATCGTCAGCCCGCGCGACCCGAAAGGGCCGGTGTCCAGGGATATCCCCGTCGATCCGCAGCTTTTGGCGGCGGGGGATCACAATGGCTCGACCTTTTATCAGCATCAGGGGTTTCTGGCCGTTCTGCGGGGCGAGAGGCCCGCGCCCGAGGTGACGTTGCAGGATGGCATCTGGGCCGTGCGCATGGGATTGGCGGCGCAAGAAGCGCTGGAGACCGGCGAAGCGGTTCGATTCTCCGGCTAGATTACTCGGCGGCCTCTTTTTGCTGCGCGGATGCCAGCAATGCGGCCAGTTCCGGGCGGCACGATCCGCAATTGGTTCCGGCCTGCAACGCCTCGCCTATGGCCTCGACGCTGAGCAGCCCTTTGGTTTCGATTGCGGTCAGGATGGTGTTCACACCCACATCGAAACACGAACACAGGACCGGGCCGGGATCGGGCATGTCCGCGGGCGCGCGGCCTGACAGCAGATCGGGGCCCTGCGGCAGCGTCGCCAGATAGTCGCGCATCACCGCTACGGGCTCGGGCGAGACAAAGAGGGCGGCGACCAGCCGTCCGTTGTCGCGAAAGGCCAGCCGGGCCATGCCGCGCGCCGGGTCCTCGAGGGCGCTGATTTCGGCATCCGGCAGTCCAAACAGATCGCGCGCCGCCGCCTGCCAGTTTTTGACCGCGTCCACCCCGGCCAGTTCCGCCCGGTAGCCGGATTTGGTGGGTGTCTGCGCCCAGTAGTCGCAGGTGGGCGTCATCTCGCGATCCGATACCGCGAACCCGTACCATTTGGCGTTGAAGCGGGTCACGCTCACCACCGAGGCCTTGCTCTCCGGCTGGCCCGAGACGGGGTCCGTCGCAGCGGCAACCACGGCATCGATACGCGCAGAGGGGGCGGTTTCTCCGGTCCAGTGGATCGGGGCAAAGACCTGACCCTTGGTGACATCGCTGGTGATCCGAGCGCGCAGGATCGCATTGCCATACGGGCTGGAGACCTTGACCAGATCAGCGGGGCTTATGTGGGCCGTGCGCGCGTCTTCGGGGTGGATGTCCAGAAACGGCTCGGGCAGATGGGCGGACAGGCGCGCCGACAGTCCGGTGCGGGTCATCGTGTGCCACTGATCGCGCAGCCGTCCGGTGTTCAGCCAGAACGGAAAGCGCGGTCCGGTTTTCGCGGCGGGTGGCCGCCATTTGACCGGCAACAGCCGCGCCTTGCAGTCCGGGTGGTAGAACTGCCCATCCGCAAAAAAGCGCCCGCCCTGCCGGGTTGCGGTGACGGGCCAGCGGGTAGGTTCCAGATTTTCGTAACCGGCGGCATTCAGATCAGCCAAACCGGAGATATCGAAATCCCGCCCGAACTTTGCGGCCACACCGGACAGGGCGGCGTATTCGTGGAAAATCTCGCCGGGCGATTGGTAGTCGAAGGCGGATGCCCAGCCCATCCGCCGCCCGACCTCGGCCAGAATCGCCCAGTCCGCGCGGGCCCGCCCCGGAGGGGGCAATACCGCGCGCTGGCGGCTGATGGTGCGGTCGGAATTGGTGACGGTGCCGTCTTTCTCGGCCCACCCGGCGGCGGGCAGCAGCACGTCCGCCAACCGCGCCGTATCGGTGCGGGCGGTGATGTCCGAGACAACGGTGAACGGGCAGGCGGCGATGGCGTTGCGCACGGCGTCGGCCTCGGGCATCGAGACTGCGGGGTTGGTGTGGATCACCCACAGCGCCTTGATCCGCCCGTCTCCGACAGCGCGGAACATGTCTACCGCTTTCAGGCCAGGGGCTTCGGGCATCGCGGGGGCCGACCAGAAATCGCGCACCGCGGCGCGGTGGTCGGCGTTCTCGATATCCAGATGGCAGGCGAGCATATTGGCCAGCCCGCCAACCTCGCGCCCGCCCATGGCGTTGGGCTGGCCGGTGACCGACAGCGGCCCGCAGCCCGGTTTGCCAATGCGCCCGGTGGCCAGATGGCAGTTCAGGATCGCGTTGACCTTGTCGCTGCCCGAGGTCGACTGGTTCACGCCCTGACTGAAGATCGTCACGACCTTTTTGGTGCCTATCCACATCTCGCAGAAGGCGGCGATATCGTCCGGGTTCAGGCCCGTGACCGAAACATCATCGGTTTTTGCGCTTTCCAGCGCGTCGGAGAAGCCGTTTGTGTGGGTGAGGTATTCCGCATCCACCAGCCCGGCGGTCTCGATCCGGGTCAGCAGGTGGTTGAACAGCGCCAAATCGCTGCCCGCCGCCAGCGGCAGGTGCAGATCGGCGCGGTCGCAGGAGGCGGTGCGGCGCGGGTCGATCACGATGATCTTTTTCCCGCGCGCCTGCCGCGCGGCCATCAGGCGTTGGTACAGAACCGGATGGCACCAGGCCAGGTTTGAGCCAACCAGAACCACCAGATCGGCTTGGTCCAGATCCTCGTAGGTGCCCGGCACGGTGTCGGTACCGAACGCGCGCTTGTGGCCCGCGACGGTCGAGGCCATGCAAAGCCTTGAATTCGTGTCGATATTGGCCGAACCGATGAAGCCCTTCATCAGCTTGTTGGCGACATAGTAATCCTCGGTCAGCAACTGCCCCGAGACGTAGAAGGCCACCGAATCCGGCCCGTGTTTGGCGATGGTTGCGCGGAACCGATCCGCGACCAGTTGGAGGGCATCGTCCCAGCCAGTCTCTACGCCGGAAACCACGGGCGCCAGCAGCCGCTGCGACAGGCCCACGGTTTCGGCCAATGCCGACCCTTTGGAACACAGCCGCCCTTGATTGGCCGGGTGATCGGGATCGCCAGTGACGGTCAGGCCACCCGCGCCGTCCGGTGTCAGCAGAACACCGCAGCCAACCCCGCAATAGGGGCAGGTCGAGCGGGTGGCGCAGGCGGTCAGGTCTTTCACGCGGCGCTCCTTTGCCCCAGCGAGGTGCTGTCCAGCAGGATGCGTTCGCCGTCCAGCTGCACCGGATAGGTGGCGATCCGGCCCTCATCCGCGCCCTGCGCCTGACCGGAATTCAGGTCGAACACCCAATTGTGCAGCGGACAGGTGACGGATTGGCCATGCACGATCCCTTCTGAAAGCGGCCCGCCCTTGTGCGGGCAGCGGTCCGAGGCGGCAAAGACTTCATCCTCGGAGGTCCGAAACAGAGCGATGCAGCCCACCGGCGTTTTCACCACCCGCGCGCCGCGCAGGGGGATGTCGTCGATATGTCCGATGTCGATCCAGCTCATTCTGCGGCCTCCAGTGTCAGATCGGCCAGCGGCGCAAAACGCGGGGCCTCTTTGGCCTGCTCGGCCCATGGGTCTTTGCGATAGATGGATTGGCTGAGTTCAAAGCGTTCAACCAGCGCCCGGCGGTTGTCCAGATCGTCCACCACGGTCCGCTTGATCCAGTCGAGGCCGACCTTCCCCATCCATTTATACAGACGGTCCAGATACTTGCCGCCCTCGCGATAGGCCTGGGTGACGGCCATCACGACCTCGATGGCTTCGTCCTCGGTTGGCACCTGCACCAGCAGTTCGGTTTCCTTGACATCCATGCCCGCTGCGCCGCCGATGCTGATCTGAAAGCCCGAATCCACGCAGACCACGCCAATATCCTTGCAGGTCGCCTCGGCACAGTTGCGCGGGCAGCCCGAGACCGCCAGCTTCAGCTTGTGCGGGGTCCACGAGCCCCAGAGGATTTTTTCCAGCTTCACGCCAAGACCGGTGCTGTCCTGCGTGCCGAACCGGCAATGATCGGTGCCGACGCAGGTTTTGACCGTGCGCAGACCCTTGGAATAGGCGTGCCCCGAGACCAGCCCGGCCTTGTTCAGATCGGACCAGATATAGGGCAGGTCAGCCCCCTTCACGCCCAGCAGGTCGATCCTCTGACCGCCGGTGACCTTGACCGTGGGCACATCGTATTTCTCGGCCGCGTCGGCAATGGCGCGCAACTCCGTCGGGTTGGTGATGCCGCCCCACATGCGGGGCACGACGCTGAACGTGCCGTCCTTCTGGATGTTGGCGTGTTTGCGTTCGTTGACGAAACGGCTTTGCGGATCGTCCTGATATTCAACCGGCCAGTCGGCCAGCAGATAGTAGTTCACCGCCGGGCGGCAGACATGACAGCCGTTCAGGGTTTTCCAGCCCAGTTCCTGCCAGACGGCCTCCTGACTTTTCAGTTCCTGCGATTTGATCAGGCGGCGCACGTCCTCGTGGGTCAGGTCGCAGCAACCGCAGATCGGTTGCGCTGTAGGCATCTGGAAGTCATCGCCCAGCGTGACCTGCAGCAGTTGCTCGACCAGCCCGGTGCAGGTTCCGCAGGAGGCGCTGGCCTTGGTGGTTGCGCGGATCGCGCCCAGGTCGGTTGCACTGCCTTCGATGGCTGCGGTGATGTCGGATTTGCACACGCCGTTGCAGCCACAGATTTCCGCCTCAGGCGGCAATGCTGCAACGGCTGAGAGAGGGTCCGCAGAACCGCCCCCCTGATAGGCCGGGCCGAAGATCAGCGTTTCGCGCATGTCCGAGACATCCTCGCCGTCGCGGATCAGGCCGAAGAACCAGTTGCCGTCGCCAGTGTCGCCATACATGACCGCGCCGACCAGCCTGTCGCCTTCCAGCACCAGCCGTTTGTAGACGCCACGGGCGGGGTCGCGGAAGACAATGTCCTCGCGGGTCTCTCCCTCGGCGAAGTCGCCTGCACTGAACAGGTCACAGCCGGTGACCTTCAGCTTGGTCGACAGCGAGCGCTGCTTGAACGCGGCAGGTTCGCCCAGCAGGGTCTGTGCCAGCACTTTCGCCTGATCATAAAGCGGCGCAACAAGGCCAAACACCTCACCCTGATGTTCGACACATTCGCCAACGGCAAAGATATCGGCGTCTGAGGTGATCATCTGATCGTCCACATGGATGCCGCGCCCGACGGCAAGCCCCGTGTCCTGTGCCAATGCGGTGTTGGGGCGGATGCCCACAGCCATCACCAACAGGTCGCAGGGCAGTTCAGTACCATCGTCCAGCAGCAGCGCACGGGCCTTGCCAGCCTTGCCCACGATCTCGGTCGATTTGGCATTCAGCAGGACGGTGATGCCTTTTTCTTCCAGCGATTTCTTCAGCAGGTAACCGGCGGCAGGGTCCAGCTGACGTTCCATCAGGTGGCCCATGATGTGCACCACGGTCACATCGGCCCCGCGCGCGGCCATGCCTGCGGCGGCTTCGAGCCCCAGCAAACCGCCGCCGATCACGACGACCTTGCTGCCCGCGTCCATGCGCATCATCCGTTCGGTATCTTCCAGATCGCGATAGGCGATCACGCCGTCCAGATCATGGCCCGGCATCGGGATCATGAAGGGGTTGGACCCGGTGCCGAAGATCAGCTTGTCATAGGGGACATGACCGTTTTCGCCCTCGACCACTTTCAGCTCGCGGTCGATCTTGACCACTTTCTCTCCAAACCGGCAGGTGATGCCACGCGCGGCATACCAGGCGGCGTCATGGGTGATGATCTCTTCATAAGTCTGATCCCCGGCCAGAACCGGGCTCAGCATGATGCGGTTGTAATTCCCGCGCGGCTCGGCGTTGAACAGGGTGATGTCGAACGCATCGGGGGCGGCGTCGGTCAGGTGTTCCAGCACCCGGCCCGAGGCCATACCGGCACCGATGACCACAAGTCTTTGTTTCATATCAGGTCACTCCGCAGCAATGGCTTTGGGGGAAGGGGTTTTGGGCTTGGGTTTGGCGCCATGCTCGTATTCCTCGAGGAAATCCAACACCTCTTGCCGGTAGGCGTAGTAGTCGGGATGGGCCAGCAGCGCCTTGCGGCTGCGCGGGCGCGGCAGGTCGACATGGGTGATTTTGCCGATCGTCGCCTGCGGGCCGTTGGTCATCATCACCACCCGGTCGGCCAGCAGGATCGCCTCATCCACGTCGTGGGTGACGCAGATGGTGGTCACTTTGGTGCGCGACCAGACCTCCATCAGCACTTCCTGCAATTCCCACCGGGTCAGGCTGTCGAGCATCCCGAAAGGTTCATCCAGCAGCAGCAGTTTCGGAGACAGCGCAAAGGCCCGCGCAATGCCAACCCGCTGGCGCATGCCGTTCGACATATCGGCGGCGGATTTGTCCATCGCGTCGGCCAGACCGACCCGTTCCAGATAGTATTCCACCACGTCCTGCCGTTCGGCCTGACTGGCGCGAGGGTAGACGCGGTCCACCCCGACCGAGACATTCTCTTTCGCGGTCAGCCACGGGAACAGCGAAGGCGACTGGAACACCACGGCGCGTTCCGGGTCGGCGCCTTCGATATGGCGGCCGTCCAGCTTGATCGCGCCTTTCGAGATGTCGTTCAGACCGGCGGCCATGGTCAGCACGGTGGACTTGCCGCAGCCCGAGTGGCCGATCAGCGAGATGAACTCGCCCCGGTTCAGTTTCAGGTTGAAATCCTCGACCACGGTCAGCGGGCCTTTGGGCGTGGGATAGACCTTGTGCAACTGGCTGAAATCGAGATAGCGCTCGTCGATCAGACCTGTCTGAGCCTCTTTCACCGCCGCCGGAACCCCGTGGATCGGTGTCACGTCCGGCAGGGTACGGGTGCCTTCGACCCGGGCCTCGATCCCCACATCCATCAGGTATTTCGTGACTTCACCGCGCAGGGTCTTGAACGTCTCGTCATGGTTCATCGCCGAGCGGTCGCGCGGGCGGGGGATTGCGACCCTGAACTCGGTCCCCAGCGTGCCATCCGGGTTCAGCGGGATGATGCGGTCGGCCAGCAGGATCGCCTCGTCCACGTCATTGGTGATCAGGACGCAGGTTTTGCGGTTCTCTTCCCAGATCCTTTCGATCTCTTCCGCCAGATTGCCACGGGTCAGCGCGTCCAGCGCCGACAGGGGTTCGTCCAGCAGCAGAACCTCGGGGTCCATTGCCAAGGCGCGGGCCACGTTCACCCGTTGCCGCATTCCGCCCGACAACTCAGCCGGGCGGCGGGTGGCGGCGTGGCTCAGGCCAACCATGCGGATGTAATGGGCAATCTTTTGCTCTTTTTCAGCCTTGGGCATCTTGGGAAAGACCGCATCCACGGCCAGCCGCACATTGCCCGTCACCGTCAGCCACGGCATCAAGGAGTAGTTCTGGAAGATAACCCCCCGTTCCGGCGCCGGGCCGGTGATCGAGGCGTCGCGGAAGGTGACGCTGCCCTTGGTGGGAAACTCGATCCCCGCCATCAGGTTGATCAGCGTGGTCTTGCCGGTGCCGGAAAAGCCCAGCAGCACCACGAACTCACCTTCCTGAACCGAGAGGTTGATGTCTTTCAGCACATCCGTCGCAGCGGTGCCGGTGCCGAAGGATTTGCTGACATTCTTGAAGTCGATCACAGCCATATCGGTCACCGGTTGTTCGAGAAGGTGAACAGGGATTGCAGCGCATACATCACGCGGTCCAGCAGGAAGCCGATGATGCCAATGGTGAAGACAGCCACCATGATCTTGGCCAGCGAACTGGAGGAGCCGTTCTGGAACTCATCCCAGACGAACTTGCCCAGACCGGGGTTCTGCGCCAGCATCTCAGCCGCGATCAGAACCATCCAGCCGACACCCAAACTCAGGCGCAGACCGGTGAAGATCAGCGGCAGGGCCGAGGGCAGCACCAGCTTGGTGATCTTGGTGTAGGTGTTCATTTTCAGAACCTTCGAGACGTTGACCAGATCCTTGTCGATCGATGCCACACCCAGAGAGGTGTTGATCAGCGTCGGCCACAGCGAACACAGCGTCACGGTGATGGCGGAAATCAGGAAGGATTTCGCGAACCAGCCGTCATTGGTGACGTACACGGCCGAGACGATCATGGTCACAATCGGCAGCCAGGCCAGCGGCGAGACCGGTTTGAAAATCTGGATCAGCGGGTTCAGCGCCGCATTTGCGGTGGGCGACAGGCCCGCCATGATGCCCAGCGGAACGGCCACGATGGTGGCGATCAGAAAGCCGAAAAAGACGGTTTTGATCGAGGTCCAGATCTGGTTGTAGTAACTCGGCGCGCCGGTATAGGCGACTTCCTTCACCTTTTCGGGCTGGCCTGCGTCGATGAACTTCTGGTTACGCTTTTCGACCATCGCCTCGAACTTGGCCTTCTTGGCGGCCTTGGCTTGTGCGTCTTCGTGCAGGCTGACGGCCTCGGCCCAGACCTGCGCCGGTCCGGGCACCGCACCCAGCGAGGTCTGCACCTTGGGGGCCAGCGTGCCCCACAGCAGCAGAAAGGCGCAGATGGCCAGCAGCGGCACGGCCAGCAGACGCCAGATTTCGCCCATCTGGGCGCGGGGGTTGTCGCCTGCGGTGGCCTTCAGAACAGGGGTGATCCAGGCCAGGCCCAGCACCTGAAACCATTTGTCGGCGGCGTTGATCCGGGTGAACAGGCGGGCGCGGCGGGCCTCGCGTTCGGCGTCCGTGGATAGCGTATCGTGGTCGATGGCTGTCATCTTGCGATCTCCTGAGCCGGCTTGATCCGGGCGGGTGGAATTCTGTATCGGGTGGGAAACCCCGGCCACGCAGGGCCGGGGAGAGGGACCTAGCCCTGCACTTCGGAGCCGATGACGACCTGCTCGCCTTTCAGGCCAATCGGCAGGCTTTGCAGATAGGCGTTGGGCTGGCGGGCGTCATAGGGAATGCCGTCGATGATATCCTCGGCGGGTGTCGGGGCCTTGTAGCCATCGCTGTCCCACGGGAAATCGGCCTTGTTCGCCAGACCTTCGTCCACAAGCATCTGTGCGGCGTCCAGATAGATGTCGGGGCGATAGACGGACTTGGCGACCTCATCGTACCACGCATCCGTCTGTGGCTCGGCGATTTGGCCCCAGCGGCGCATCTGGGTCAGGTACCAGATGGCGTCGGAATAGAACGGATAGGTCGCGTTGTAGCGGAAGAACACGTTGAAATCGGGCACCTCGCGCTTGTCGCCTTTTTCATATTCGAAGGTGCCGGTCATCGAGTTCGCGATCACGTCGTAATCGGCGCCCACATATTCCGGCTGGCTCAGGATTTCGACCGCGGCGGGGCGGTTGGCATTGTCATTCTCGTCCAGCCAGATGGCAGCGCGGATCAGCGCCTTGGTGACGGCGCGGGTGGTGTTGGGATATTCCTCGGCGAACTCGGCGGTGATGCCAAAGACTTTCTCGGGGTTGTTCTTCCACAGTTCATAATCGGTGATCACCGGCACGCCGATGCCCTTGAACACCGCCTGCTGGTTCCATGGCTCGCCGACGCAATAGCCATAGATCGTGCCTGCCTCCAGGGTCGCGGGCATCTGTGGCGGCGGGGTCACCGACAGGAACACATCCGCGCCGATCTGGCCGGTCACGTCTTCGGGGCTGTAATAGCCCGGATGCAGACCACCAGCCGCCAGCCAGTAGCGCAGTTCGTAATTGTGGGTCGAGACCGGAAAGACCATGCCCATGTTGAACGGCTTGCCTTCGGATTTGTACTTCTCGACCACCGGGGCCAGCGCCTCAGCGCTAATGGGATGCTGCGGGCGGCCATCGTCCAGTTTCGGGATGTTCGGCTTCATCTCTTCCCAGACCTCGTTCGACACGGTGATGCCATTGCCGTTCAGGTCCATCGAGAAGGGGGTGACGATATGCGCCTCGGTGCCATAGCCGATGGTCGCCGCCAGAGGCTGCCCGGCCAGCATATGCGCGCCATCCAGTTGGCCGTCGATCACGCCGTCCAGCAGAACCTTCCAGTTGGCCTGCGCTTCCAGTGTCACGAACAGGCCTTCATCCAGAAAATAGCCGTTCTCATAGGCCACCGCCAAAGGGGCCATGTCGGTCAGTTTGATGAACCCAAAGGTCAGCTCGTCCTTTTCCAGCTCCTGCGTCTCGGCAAGGGCCGGGCTGATCAGGGCGGTGGTGGCGACAAGGCCTGCAATCAATCGCGTCATGTGGGTCTGTCCCTTTCTTGGTCCCGGTCGATCCGGGAATGAAAAACAAAAAGCCGCTGCACGCTCTGACCGGAAGGAGGAGGTCAGAGAGTGAGCGGCTTTGCTCGGTCGTTCCCAGTCTTTGGGAGAATTTCGGGCGGCACACGCCATTGCGTGCCAACATCGACAGGGTGCAAAACGGCGCGGCTCGGATCAAGCGGTTTTGCTGCGGCGCGGCGTAAATTTCTGCGTTTGCACTGCGGCCTGCATCGAGACGCCTAATTCTTGGGCATCAGATGTCCTGCGGATCAAAAATGCGCCCGTCCAGGAACGCGTCCCGTTTCAGGGAAAGCTGCCCGTTCTGCGAGGCGACAGGCGTTGTGTCCCGAATCGCGCCTTCCAGTTTTTCGGACGCGCCGGGCAGATCGGCACCGATATCGGCCAGTTGATTGCGGTAGATATCGCTGCGAAACACGCCGCCCGCCTGCGCCAGCGCCAGATGCGGGTCCAGATCGTACCGGGCGGCCAGCCTGTGGGCGATCCACTTGGCCTGACTGCGCCAGGGGAAATTCGCCGCCCCGTCGTGAAACTCGACAAAACCCGGCACCTCGCGCTGCTCGGCATGGCCCGAGATGGTGAACCGCCCTGACAGCGCCCGGTCGATCAGTTCCGAGGGCAGGTTCAGATAGGTGTCGCGCGCAAGGATTTCGGCAGCGGCAATGTGGCTGCCCGGCTGGCCCAGCCAACGCCCCGCGCGCCAGACGGCCCGCATCAGCTTGCCCAGCAGGTGCGGTTCGGTCTCTGCCCATTCGGTACGCACGGCCAGGACCTTTTCCGGCGCAAAGGCCCAGATCGCTTGACCGGGCAGCAACAGCGCCCCGGCCTGCGATTCCACCGCGACCGAGCCCCAGGGTTCGCCGACGCAGAACGCATCCACATCGCCCTCGGCCAGCGCCTGCGCCATCAGCGGCGGCGGGATGGTGCGAACCTCGACGCCCGTGCCGGACAGGTCCGTGGCCTCGAGCCAGCAATGCAACAATTCCACATGCAGGGAAAACGGGAAGGGCACCCCGAATACCAAAGGCCGATCCGCGACCGTGGCCAGCGCGGCTGCGGCTTTGAACGGATCGCGAAAGTCGAACTCGTATCCGGTATCGCGCAGGCGGGTTTCCAGCGCCCGGCTGACGCCGATCACATCGCCGTTCATCGACAGGACAGAGACGGCGGACAAGGGCTGCGTCACCCCGCCCAACCCCAAAGCCATCGCCACCGGCACGGGTGACAGCAGATGCGCCGCATCCACGCGGCCAAAGGCCAGCATGTCGCGCACCGATGACCACGAGGGCGCGGCGATCAGGTCCAGTTCGACCCCTTCGGCGCGGGCCAGCCCCATCTCATGCGCGATGATCAGCGGCGCGGCATCGACCAATGGGACATAGGCAACAGGCAGCGTCACCGTATTCATGACAGCAACCCGGATGCTGTGACCAGCGACTCGGCCACGTCGGCCACGCGCCGCCCCTGATCCATCGCGGCCTTGCGCAGCAGGGCATAAGCCTCTTCTTCCTCGATCCCGCGGGCCTTCATCAGCAGGCCCTTGGCGCGGTCGATCACCTTGCGCTCTTCCAGCGCGCGTTTGGTCTCGGCCAGTTCGCGGCGCATCTGGCGCACGATCTGGAACCGCGCGATGGCGGCATCCAGCACCGGTTTCAGCCGGTCGGGCTGCATCCCGTCGACGACATAGGCGGACAGGCCGGCCTCGATCGCGGTCGAGGCCAGATCGCCGGCGGCGGCGGAGACGAACATCGCCACGGGCCGCTCCAACGGCCCCGAGGCCAGCGTCAGCTCTTCCAGCATGTCGCGTGTGGGGTTGTCGATATCGATCAGCACCACATCCGGCACCACCGCCGCAATCCTGCGGGCAAGGCTCGAGACATTGCCGATCACATGCACATCGTATGAACCGGACGCGTTGAGGGCGTCGACAATTGCGATGGCGCGTTCCCGGTCTTCTTCAACAACGACAATGGTCAGAGTGTCAGGCATGGCCTTGTTTTGGCCGGGCCATTGCCGGGATCGCAAGGGTTGCGGGGCTATTCCGCTCGGGCCCTGTTGCGACTGCCTAAAAAACAGTCAAACGACCTGCCCGGCTTGTCAGGGCGCGGCACATCTTTCGCCTATCGGAAACGCGCGACCGCGATTTCTGCGCAAAGCGATGTCGTTTTCCGGCTTTCAAGCGTCTTTTCTGCTTGCCGCAATGCGGCGGGCTTTCTACGAGTGGCGGTGGGACACCCCTCCCCAACGAGGGGCGTGTATCTGGAAGGGTAATACAGATGAGCATTGAACAACCGGCGTCGCGCGACGCCGCGCGCAAACCTGAACTGCGGCCAGCTAATCCGCGTTTCTCCTCGGGCCCCTGCGCCAAACCCCCCACATTTGAACTGAGCAAACTGGCCGATGCCGCGCTGGGCCGGTCGCACCGGGCCGCTGTCGGCAAGGACAAGCTGAAAGCCGCGATCGAAGGCACCCGTGAGGTGCTGGACATTCCGGCGGATTACAGGATCGGCATCGTTCCCGCCTCGGACACCGGCGCGGTCGAGATGGCGCTGTGGTCGCTGCTGGGCGCCCGCAAGGTCGAGATGCTGGCCTGGGAAAGCTTTGGGGCCGGTTGGGTCACCGATGTGGTCAAACAGCTGAAGATCGACGCCGAGGTCAAGACGGCCGATTACGGGCAGATCGTTGATCTGGCCTCGGTCGATTTCGCCAATGACGTGGTGTTTACATGGAACGGCACCACCTCGGGCGTGCGGGTACCCAATGGCGACTGGATCGCCGATGACCGTCAGGGGCTGACGATCTGCGACGCGACAAGCGCCGCCTTTGCGATGGACCTGCCCTGGGACAAGCTGGATGTGACCACGTTCAGCTGGCAGAAAGTGCTGGGCGGCGAAGCGGCGCACGGCATGCTGATCCTGAGCCCCCGCGCCGTTGAGCGGCTGGAAAGCTACACCCCCGCATGGCCTCTGCCGAAGATTTTCCGCCTGACCAAAGGCGGCAAGCTGATCGACGGCATCTTCACCGGGGCGACGATCAACACGCCCTCGATGCTGGCGGTTGAGGATTATCTGTTCGCGCTGGACTGGGCGCGTTCGGTTGGTGGCCTGCAGGGGTTGATCGCCCGGGCCGATGCCAATGCCGGTGCGGTGCACGCGTTCTGCGATCAAAACGACTGGATTGCGAATCTGGCCGAGGATGCGGCGACGCAGTCGAACACATCCGTGTGCCTGAAATTCACCGATGCCCGCATTCAGGACGGGGCCACCTTTGCCAAGGCCGTGGCCAAACGGCTGGAGGCGGAAAACATCGCGCTGGATATCGGTGCCTATCGCGACGCCCCTGCGGGCCTGCGCATCTGGTGCGGCGGTACGGTTGAAACCTCGGATATCGAGGCGATGCTGCCCTGGCTTGCCTGGGCGTTTGAGGCCGAAATCGCTGCGCAAACGGAAGCCGCCTGACAAGGTTTTTCGACGAAAACCCGGGCCGGCCCGTGGCCCGGATATCTTCCCAAAATTCAAGGACCAGAGATATGGCCCCCAAAGTACTCGTATCTGACAAGCTCAGCGAAACCGCCGTGCAGATTTTCCGCGATCGCGGCATCGACGTGGATTTCATGCCCGATCTGGGCAAGGACAAGGACAAGCTGGCCGAGGTGATCGGCCAGTATGACGGTCTTGCCATCCGCTCAGCAACCAAGGTCACGCCGACCATTCTGGAGAAAGCCGACAAGCTGAAAGTCATCGGCCGTGCCGGGATCGGCACGGATAATATCGACAAGGACGCGGCCTCGAAAAAGGGCGTGATCGTGATGAACACGCCGTTCGGCAACATGATCACCACCGCCGAGCATGCGATTGCGATGATGTTCGCCGTCGCGCGGCAAATCCCCGAGGCCAGCACCTCGACCCATGCGGGCAAGTGGGAAAAATCCAAGTTCATGGGGATCGAGCTGACCAACAAGACCTTGGGCGTGATTGGCGCGGGCAACATCGGCGGCATCGTCTGCGAACGCGCGCTGGGCCTGAAAATGAAGGTGATCGCCTATGATCCCTATCTGGGCGAAGAGAAAGCCGCCCAGATGGGCGTCGAAAAGGTCGAGCTGGACGAGCTGCTGTCGCGCGCCGATTTCATCACTCTGCACGTGCCGCTGACCGATCAGACCCGCAACGTTCTGAGCCGCGAAAATCTGGCGAAGACCAAAAAAGGCGTTCGCATCGTCAACTGTGCCCGTGGCGGTCTGGTTGATGAGGAAGCCTTGGCCGAGATGCTGCAATCGGGTCACGTGGCCGGTGCGGCCTTTGACGTGTTCAGCGTGGAACCGGCCAAGGACAACCCGCTGTTCAACCTGCCCAACGTGGTCTGCACGCCGCATTTGGGCGCGGCCACGACCGAGGCGCAGGAAAACGTGGCGCTGCAAGTGGCCGAGCAGATCTCGAACTATCTGCTGACCGGCGCGGTGGAAAACGCGCTGAACATGCCCAGCGTCACGGCGGAAGAGGCCAAGATCATGGGTCCGTGGATCAAGCTGGCCGGTCATCTGGGCAGCTTCATCGGCCAGATGACGGATGAGCCGGTCAAGGCGATCAACATCCTGTATGATGGTGTTGCGGCTGAAATGAATCTGGCCGCCCTGAACTGCGCCGTGGTCGCGGGGATCATGAAAAAGTTCAATCCCGAGGTGAACATGGTCTCGGCCCCCGTGGTTGCGAAAGAGCGTGGTATCCAGATTTCGACCACCAATCAGGACAAGTCGGGCGCGTTCGAAGGCTATATCAAGGTCACCGTTGTGACGGACAAGCGCGAACGCTCGATCGGGGGCACGGTGTTCAGCGACGGCAAGCCGCGCTTCATCCAGATCAAGGGCATCAATATCGACGCCGAGATCGGCGCGCATATGCTCTACACCACCAACGAGGATGTTCCCGGCATCATCGGCGCGCTGGGTCAGACCATGGGCGAGAACAACGTGAACATCGCCAACTTTACCCTGGGCCGCGCCGCAGCGGGCGGCGAGGCGATTGCGCTGCTCTATGTCGATGAACCCGTGCCCGCCGAGGCGCGCGCCAAGCTGGCGGAAACCGGTCTGTTCACGCAGATCAAACCGCTGGAATTTGACGTGGCCTGACGGTCGGCAGATTTTGCAAGCAATTGGACCCGGGTCGAGTTCGGCCCGGGTTTTTCATTGGCGAGGATCAACTAGATCAAGCGTTCAGTCTGCGGTGAAACTGTCCTTGTACGCGTCGCGCAGGGCGTTTTTCTGCACCTTGCCCATCGTGTTGCGCGGCAACTCGTCCAGCACGATCAGCTTGCGGGGATGCTTGAACCGGGCGAGGTCGTTTTGCACCGACGCCATGATGGCCTCAAGATCGGGGGTCTGGCCGGGCAGGGGCACGATGATGCCCAGAACGGTCTCTCCGAAATCGGGATGGGGGACACCGATCACCGCGCTTTCCAGAACACCGGGCTGGTCGTCGAGCACCAGCTCGATCTCTTTGGGGTAGATATTGAACCCGCCCGAGATGATCAGATCCTTGCCCCGGCCGACGATATGGACATAGCCGTCCTGATCCACGCGCCCCAGATCGCCGGTGATGAAGAACCCGTCTTCGCGCAGTTCGGCGGCGGTTTTCTCGGGCATCTGCCAGTAGCCGCTGAACACGTTCGGGCCGCGCACCTCGATCATGCCGATCTCGCCTTGGGGCAGGGGGTCTCCGGTTTCCGGGTCGGTCACTTTCAACTCGACATCGGGCAGCGGAAACCCGACCGTGCCCGCGCGCCGATCCCCGTCATAGGGGTTCGAGGTGTTCATGTTGGTCTCGGTCATCCCGTAGCGTTCAAGGATGCGGTGGCCTGTCCGGGTTTCGAACTGCTCATGGGTTTCCGCCAGCAGCGGCGCCGAGCCCGAGATGAACAGCCGCATATGGCGCGCCAGGTCGCCGGTGAACCGATCATCACCCAGCAGGCGGGTGTAAAAGGTCGGAACCCCCATCATCGACGTGGCCTGCGGCATCAGGCGCAGCATAACGTCCAGATCGAATTTCGGCAGGAAAATCATCGACCCGCCCGCAGCCAGGATCACGTTGGTCGCCACGAACAGCCCGTGGGTGTGAAAGATCGGCAAGGCGTGCAGCAGCACGTCATCGCGGGTAAACCGCCATTCCCGCATCAGCGTTTCCGCATTGGACAGCAGATTGGCCTGCGTCAGCATCGCGCCTTTGGATCGCCCCGTGGTGCCCGAGGTATAGAGGAACGCGGCCAGATCATCCTCAGACCGTTTGACCGGCTCGAAGGCGGGCAGCATGCCGAAAGCCCGGCGCATCAGGCTGCCCGAGCCATCGGCGTTCAGCGTCTCAAGCCGCGCGTTCTGAGCCTGCGCGATGGGTGCCAGACCGGCCTCGCTGGCTGCATCGCAGACAACCAGCGCCGCGCCGCTGTTTTCGATGAAATAGGCCAGTTCCGCCGTTTTATACGCCGTGTTCAGCGGCAGAAAGATCAGCCCCGTCTGCGCGCAGGCGGCATAAAGCGCCAGCATTTCAGGGGATTTCTCGACCTGAACGGCAACCCGGTCGCCCGGTTCCAGTTCCAGCCCGGTCAGGGCGTTGGCGATGCGGGCGGCCATGTCCAGAAAATCCGAATGCGTCAGGATCTGACCGTCCGGCAGATGCAGGAACGGGGTGTCCTTGCCCGCGTGGATGCCAAACAAACGATCGTAAAGCGGGTTGCCCATCCCGTTTCCCCTTGTCCCAGATCGCCCTGAATCTGGCTTGGAAATGCAGGGGGGTAAAGCCCCGAACGGGTAATTTCAGGGCCGCAGATGCAAACCGGCACTGGCGAAAATGCTGCACCTGCGATATGCGCAGGCAACCCTGCCGGAGACCTGCCATGTACGTTGCCACCTTGCTGACCAACCCCACCGCGCCCGCGCTTGACAGCGCCCTGCCCGAGTCGCTGCGGAATGCGTGGGGCGGGCAGGATATCGTCTGGCTGAACCCGGATGAGGCGGCGGAATTTGCCGTGCCGGCCCTGCCCGACAACCGCTGGGATGTCTGGGCGGACCTGCAGGGCATGGGCGTCGATCTGGTTGTTCAGCCTGCCGAGGGGCGGCGCAAGAAAATGCTGCTGGCGGATATGGACAGCACGATGATCCAGCAGGAATGCATCGACGAACTGGCGGATGAGGCAGGCGTCGGCGACCGGGTCAAGGACATCACCGCACGGGCGATGAATGGTGAGCTGGATTTCGAAGGCGCGCTGATCGAACGGGTCGGGCTGCTGAAAGGTCTGGACGAAGCGGTGATCGATCAGGTGCTGAACACGCGGATCACCCTGATGCCCGGCGGGCGCGAACTGGTCGGCACCATGCGCGCAAACGGCGGTTATGCGGCGCTGGTTTCAGGCGGGTTCACCGCCTTCACCGCGCGCGTGGCCGCGCTGTTGGGGTTTGACGAAAACCGGGCCAACACGCTGCTGGCGGAAGACGGGCGGCTGACCGGTGATGTGCAGCGGCCCATTCTCGGGCGCGAGGCCAAGGTCGAGTCTCTGGACCGGATCATCACACAGCTGGGCCTGTCCGAGGCAGATGTGATCGCGGTGGGAGACGGCGCAAACGATCTGGGCATGCTGGGCCGCGCCGGAACCGGCGTTGCGCTGCACGCCAAGCCCTCGGTCGCGGCGCAATGCGATGTGCGGATCAACCACGGGGATCTGACGGCGCTGCTGTATCTGCAGGGTTACTCAAGGGCCGAGTTTCTGGGCTGAGCGCCCTCAGAAAAGATCGAACCGCACCGGATTCTGCGCCCAATACACCCGGGCGGCCAGCAGCAGGCGTTCCTTGGGATCGTTCGCCGCCGCATAGGGAACCGGAACCCCGAATTTGGCGCTGATGTTTTCGAGCGCTCGCAGGGTGGCCGGGCCGACCTGACCATCCACGGCCACGTTTTCACCAAGCTCATTCAGCGCCAGTTGCAACGCGCGGTTCAGATCGGCGCCCGAGATACTGTCCAACTGGGCCCTGGCCTGGCCGGCGGGCTCGTCATTGGGCAACAGGGCGGCCTTGGCCGCGCGCAACGCCGCATCCGCCGGACCGCGCTGGGGCACCTGACCATCCAGAATGATATAGGCCCCGTTCGCGCCGCCCCAGGCATCGCCGCGTTCCAGCGAGATATCGTACCAGTCTAGCGCCTCGGTCCGGGTGCGGTCCTGCAACTGATCGTTCAGGATCATCCGGGCAATACTGGCCGGGGCTGTCGGGTGGCCGCCGTTTGACGCGGCCAGAAAATACGCCTCGGCCTTGTCGAGATTGACGGGGTTGCCGCCAAGACCCAGCAGGGACACGTAGGCCAGATTGTCATAGCCATAGATATCCTTGCGCAGTTCCGAGGCGCGCAGATAGCGCATGCCGCGTTCGGGGATATAGTGGTCCGAGTTTTCGCGCAGGAAATACAGGCCCAGTTCGTTCATCGAATAGGTGTGGCCCAATTCCACCGAGCGTTCCAGCAATTCGAACCCGCGCTGTTTCTCGGCATCCGTTTGCCCGTCGCGCAGCAATTGCTTGCCAAGGCTGTGCATGGCAAAGGGGTCTTTTTCCGATGCGGCCTCTTCCAGAAGGGCGCGGGCCTTGTCCAGATCGCGGGGTGTTTTGGTAACGGCGCGGTCGATGCGGTCGGTCTGCAACAGGGTCGCCAGCGCATATTTTGCCCGGATATGCCCGCCGTTCTCGGCCGCTGACATGCTTTCATAGGCCCCTGCTATATTGCCCGCCGCCTGTTGCAAGCGGCCCAGCTGATACAGGAACCGCGGGTTGACGGGATCGTCTTCGACGGCTTTCGTACAGGCCGCCAGACCTTTCGAGATGTTCAGCTCATTGGGCAGGCGAAACACGCCGATACCGTTGATGTCCAGCGCATCCCCGGCCTCAAGATCGCAGGCATTCATCTCGAGATTGAGCGACACCTCGACATTCTGTTTCTTCTGATCTGCCGTGATCACCTCGACCAAAAACGTGTCGGTGAACTGCTGGGTCCCCAGTTCAGCGGCCCGCGCGTCGGTGATCTCGGGCGAGTATGTCAGGCCCTCGCTTGTCGATTGATCGCGGACGCTGACGACCCCCCGTTCGGGGTTTTCCACCAGCCGCAGGCCCCGGATGTCATTACCAAGCGTCTGTTCCAGGCTCTGCGCCAGAGGGATGGACTTGTCGAACTGGTAGCTGAGGCTGAGCGATTGCGGCGCGCCTTCCTGCACCTGCCCGTCCTCAACCTCGACCTGTTGCTGCGCCAGATAAAACGGGCGCACCAAGGTCGAGCTTTCCCAGGGAATTTGCTGTCCCTGGGTCGAATCGTGAACCCGTTCGCGAATGACCGGGAACAGTTGCTGAATGTTCTCGAAGGGCGACGACTGGGCGGTTTCCAGAACCGCCGCCGTATAGGGGCTGTTCTGGCCCGTCGCGCCATCGCTGGCCACCGCGCCCGGTGAGGTCGAATAGGCCACAAGCGAATTCAGTGGCGTTTTGAACACATCGAACCCTTCGCGGGTTTCGAACAGGTTGGCATCCAGATCGGCGGCCAGCCTCAGGTCCTGGAACGGATTGTCACGGCAGGAATCCAGAATGGCGACATGGGCCGAACTGCGCGCCGACAAGGTGTCGATCACACGATCCAAGGTCATGGTCGCCAGCGGGACATCATAGACGCTTTCAAATTTTGCATCCACGGGCAGCAGATAATTCCGCCGCCCGATCTGAATGCCGTGGCCCGCGTAGTAAAACAGCACATCGGCCTTGTCCGGGATGTTCAGAACAGCGGTTCTGATCAGCTCTTCGAACTCGCGTTTGCCAAGGTCATAGCCGTCGTAGACGCGGAAATTGAAGCCGCGCAGCATGTCGGCGATGTCTTCGGCGTCCTTGCGGGCGTTGGTCAGGTCTCCGACATTTGCGTAGTCCTGATTGCCGATGACGATGGCGATCCGGTTGGCTGGGAACGAGCTGTTGCTGTTCGCAACCGCCATCTGCGCAGTGAAAACACCCGCGTTCAGAACAAGGGCGACAAGCGCCGCATGCAGATGGCAGTTTCTGGTTTTAAACCCGCGCCGTGACATGTTTTGATCCTTTCAGATCAACCCCAGCTTCCGCCGCCGCCGCCGCCGGAACCACCTCCGCCGCCGCCACCACCGCTGGAGCCTCCTCCGCCACCGCCGCCTTCACCACGGTCGGCTTCACCGCCGCTTTGGGCTTCATTGGATGTTGCAGAGCTGGACGTTGTTGATGCTGTCGAGGACGTGGTCGCAGCGGCCTGCTGCGGAACCTCCGCCGCAGGTTCAGCGGTTTCTGTCTGCGACCAGGGCGAGGTGCAACCGGCAACAGTAACAGTACATAAAACAAACATTGAAATGGTCGCACAACGCATCTCAAGCCTCCTTAACGAAAAATAAAAACAATTAAACGCACGCATAATATCTTACTGTGTACGTGCAATGTCTGTCCATCAAAGTTTGAATTTGGGGCAGTTGTCAGTGAACTATATCTCTTAAGCGCGGTCACAAGGCGAGAAAAACGGGGGTTTCCATTATTTAACTGCGGTGTTAAATAATGGATATGACGGATTTACTGAACACGTTCTCGGCGCTTTCCGATGCCACGCGGTTCTCGATTGTCGAGCAGTTGATGGCGCACGGTGAATTGCCCGCCGGTGACCTGATCGAAGGCAAGGGCATGTCCGGCGCGGCCATTTCGCGCCATCTGAAAATTCTGCGCAACGCCGGGCTGGTCCGGCAGCGGGTGCAGGGAGCGCAGCGGATGTATTCCATTCAACCCGACGGTCTGCGCGCGATTGCCGAATGGACGATCTCGAAGCGGCAGTTCTGGGACAGCAGCCTCGATCGTCTGGGGGACATACTGGAAAGGGAAAACTCATGGCCGACCTGAAACTCGAGCGGGCGTTTCCCGTCAGTCCCGAAACCCTGTTTGCCTGGGTCAGTGATGGTGCCAAACTGCTGCAATGGTGGGGGCCAGAAGGCGTGCATGTGCCCGAGCATGATCTGGATTTCTCGCGCCTCGGGCCGTGGTATTCGGTGATGGAAAACGGCGAAGGCCAGCGGTTCAAGGTCTCGGGCCATGTCACCCATATCGATCCGCCCAACTCGGTCGGCTTCACCTGGGCCTGGCATGACGATCAGGACCAGCGCGGCGCGGAAAGCCATGTGACGTTTTTCGTGACAGCGGCAGGCGACGGGGCGCGGCTGGTTGTGGATCACCGCGAACTGGCCGATGCCGAGGCTGCCGCAAACCACGAACAGGGCTGGACCTCGTCTCTGCGCAAGCTCGAAGCGAAGGCAAGATAGATTTTCAACAAGGAGGACTGAAATGCCCCAATATTTGTTTGTTTATCACGGCGGAACCACCCCGACCGACCCTGCCGAGGTCGAAGCCACCATGGCCGCCTGGGGCGCATGGTTTGGCGGTATGGGCGATGCGCTCGACATCCCCGGCAATCCGGTGGGCCAGTCCTATACGGTCAGCAGCACCGGCGTTGCGGATAATGGCGGGGCCAACCCGGCCTCGGGCTTTACCGTGATCAAGGCCGACAGCATCGAAGCCGCGACCGAGATGGCCAAGGGCTGTCCAATGGTCGTGAACGGGTCCGGCTCGGTCGAAGTGGCCGAGGTGCATGAGATCGAGATGTGATCCTTAGCCGGGAAACCCCGGCGCAGGTCTGATCAAGCCACATTCCAACCCGCGACGGCTGTATTGCGTGGCGTTCATGAATTTGCCTGTGGCCGGGTGATCGGCCTCAAGCACCCCAAGGTGAACCATCAGGGTGGCGATGGCGCATTCGCTGGCGCGGGTGGTGCCGTCGGTGATTTTCAGCGCCACGCCCATGCGTTTTTCCGGCAGGATGGCAACAAAGACGGCCTCGGCCCCGGTCTTGATCGCGGCGCGGCCCTGCATGGCGCGCATCAGCTCGGTGCAGGCGCGGGTTTCGCCAGCTACCAGTTCGGGGTGTTTTATCATCGCGGCGGTCAGTTGCTGTGCCGCGTCGCTGGCCCGGTCGGACCGGTCGGCGGCGGATGCAAACCATGCCATCGACCGCGCCAGCCCGACCAGCGAAGTGGCAAAATTCGGCGCCGAGCAGCCATCGATCCCATAGGCGGGGCTGGTTTCGCCGGTGGTTTCTTCGATGGCGGACAGGCAGGCCTGCTGAACCGGGTGGTCGATCTCAAGATATTCCGGCCCCGCGCCCATATGCTGCGCGACCGTCAGGAACCCGCAATGCTTGCCCGAGCAATTATTGTGAATCTGGCAGGGCGTGTCATCGGCCAGAATAAGCCCGTCGCGCGCTGCCATATCGTCCGGCTCTTGCGGGCCGCAGCGCAGATCGGGTTCGCTAAGCCCCAGATGATCCAGCCAGGCGGACACCCGGTCGGTATGAATATGCGCCCCGTTATGCGAGGCGCAGGCCAATGCCAGATGTTCGCTGTTCAGCCCGTATTTTGCCGCCGCACCGGATGTGATCAGCGGCAGCCCCTGAATCATCTTGGCCGAGGACCTTGGATAGATCACCGCATTCGGGTCGCCCCAACTGCGCACGATCTGGCCGGTATCGTCGCAGATGACCGCATGACCCAGATGCAGGCTTTCCAGCAGGGGTCCACGCCACAGTTCTGTCATCGGTACGGGCTGCGTCATCTGGACCTCCGGATTTATGCGCAAAATTCTGCCAATCGCCCTTTCGCCTGTGGCGAAACCTGCGTTAGTGTGTGTATGTCGGCAATCATCGGAATGCGCAATGTTATAGACGAACCGGCAGGGTTCGCAGGGCTTTCCGATGGGTATGAGGTATGGGTCGAGCTAGGAGGCTGGACAGATGGGATCAAAGCTCGTTCGCGTGATCGCGGGCTTTTGCATGGCAGGGATGGCCACAACCGCAATCGCTCAGCAGGCGACCAGCACCAATCGCGTGGCGGCAAAAACGGATTGGAGCGTTTTTGTCGAAGATGACCCCACCGAATGCTGGAGCGTTTCGGCCCCAAAGGAAACCGTGAACACCCGCGGCGGTCGCGTCGTGTCGGTGCGGCGCAGCGATATCCTGTTGTTCGTGTTCTATCGCCCCAATGCCGAGGTCAAAGGCCAGGTCACTTTCACCGGCGGCTATCCCTTTGCAGGTGGGTCCACCGTGAACCTGACAGTTGACGGCAGCGAGTTCGAACTGTTCACCGAAGGCGAATGGGCGTGGCCCGCAACCGCTGCCGATGACGCCAAGATCGTCACCGCGATGAAACGCGGGACCGAAGCGGTGCTGACCGCGCGGTCCGAACGCGGCACGCAGACCAAGGACACGTTTTCGCTGCTGGGTTTTACCGCCGCGATTGAAGACGCCGAAAAGCGCTGCACCAACTAGACGCCTTGCCCGAGTGAATACGGCCCCGTCCGCTGGTGGGGCGTCTTCCGTGCCGTGTACGATTCCTTTTGATCTTTGCGCGCAGTCCTATATAGAGGCGCATCCCAAGCCAGAATCCGTTGAGATAGCCCCATGTCGCCCAAAGCGCCGATCACTCAAGACGTCATGACCATCCCCCGCAAACTGCCCGAGGGGAAGATGAACCTTGTTGGCCTGACCCGTGACCAGTTGCGGGCTGCTCTGATCGAACACGGCACGCCCGAGAAACAGGCGAAGATGCGCACCGGGCAGATCTGGCAGTGGATCTATCAGTGGGGCGTGCGCGATTTTGGTGAAATGACCAATCTGGCCAAAGCCTATCGCGCGCAGCTGGCCGAACATTTCGTGATCGAAATCCCCGAGGTGGTGACGCGGCAAGTGTCCGAGGACGGCACCCGCAAATACCTGTGCCGCATCGCCGGCGGGCATGAGGTCGAGGTTGTCTATATTCCCGAAGAGGATCGCGGCACGCTGTGTATTTCATCCCAGGTAGGCTGCACGCTGACCTGTTCCTTCTGCCATACAGGCACTCAGAAACTGGTGCGCAACCTGACGGCGGCTGAAATTGTCGGTCAGGTGATGATGGCACGCGACGATCTTGAGGAATGGCCGACCCCCGGCGCGCCCAAGGATGAAACCCGCCTGCTGTCGAACATCGTGCTGATGGGCATGGGCGAGCCGCTTTATAACTTCGAAAACGTCCGCGACGCGATGAAGATCGCCATGGACCCCGAAGGCATTTCCCTGTCGCGCCGCCGGATTACGCTCTCGACCAGCGGCGTGGTGCCCGAGATTGCGCGCACGGCCGAGGAAATCGGCTGCCTATTGGCGATCTCGTTCCATGCCACCACGGATGAAACCCGCGACGTGCTGGTGCCGATCAACAAGCGCTGGAATATCGAGGAACTGCTGGGTGCTCTGGCCAGCTATCCCAACGCGTCGAATTCGGAACGGATCACGTTCGAATACGTGATGCTGGATGGCGTCAATGACAGCGATGAAGACGCGCATCGGCTGATTGAACACATCAAGCGCCACAACATTCCGGCCAAAATCAACCTGATCCCGTTCAACGAATGGCCCGGCGCGCCGTACAAGCGCAGCTCGAACAACCGTATCCGGGCCTTTGCCAATATCATCTATCAGGCGGGCTATGCCTCGCCCATCCGCAAGACGCGGGGAGAGGATATCATGGCGGCTTGCGGTCAGTTGAAATCGGCCACGGAACGCGCCCGGAAATCGCGCAGGCAGATCGAAGCCGAGGCTGGTCTGAACCCGTAAACGGTTCAATCCTGCCGCGTTTGCAAACTTAATGTTTCTGCCGCTTTTTTTTGTATGCACAATTTAGTATGTTTGCGGCAGGCCGGACCCGGTTATGGGGGGCTCACCTTTGTGCACAAACGGGTGAGGCTTCGGGTCGGCATATGGAATGATTTTTC
Source organism: Ruegeria sp. F5 (assembly GCF_056533845.1). NCBI lineage: Bacteria > Pseudomonadati > Pseudomonadota > Alphaproteobacteria > Rhodobacterales > Roseobacteraceae > Ruegeria > Ruegeria sp. F5. The sequence goes on from NZ_JBQFOU010000012.1 coordinate 33,920, forward strand.
CTGACCGCTACCATGTATTCGGCTCGGTAGGCGGCGTGAAGGCAAACTGTTTTTCAGGTGGGCCAAGATTATGATTTATGACATTCAGCAGAGTCTGAAATCTGCAGCGGCGGCTATGGTCTGCGTTGCCCTGCTGGCCGGAGGGTCAGCAGCACAAGAGCAGGACGCACATCTCGCAATCGAAAACCCAGCGGACCTGACCAAGGAGGAAGCCCGGGCGCATTACCGCTCGCTCGCACGGCGCATGGCGCGGGGCTATGCGGCGGCACAGCTGGATCTGATCCTGAACTATCAGAACTGGCCGCTGTTCAACGACGCGCCCTATATCTCGGCGACGCATGGGCAGCGGTTCGTGAACAGCTATGCCAACCGGATGGCGCATAATTACGGCACCCTGCAGCCGGGTGAGGAACTGCCCAAAGGGTCGGTTTTGGCCAAGGACAGCATGACGGTCACCGATGAAGGGCGCATTCATCCCGGCGCCATGTTCATCATGGAGAAGCTTGCGGACGGGGCCAGCCCGGAAACCGCCGACTGGCGCTATATCATGGTGCTGCCGGACGGGTCCCTGTTCGGCGACACGATGGGCGCGCGGTCGGGCGAGGTGGCCTATTGCCACGTGTGCCACGAAGCGGTTGCGGACCGGGACTATACTTTCTTCGTTCCCGAAGAATTTGCGGTGACAGAATAAGTCAGACCGCAGCATCCGGCAGTTTCAGGGCCGTCACCTGCGACGGAACCGCGCTGTGCCGATGACCTCGATCAACTGCTGCCGCACGGGGTCGGGCTGCGCCTCGACCGCGTTCAGAACCTCGCGCAGTTCGGCGCGCAGCCCGTGCATCTGGTCGATCAGCGAGATCATCATCGACAGTGCGTCCGCCTCCATGTCGTATTGCTCGTGCAATTCACAGGCCAGTTCCAGCCGCGCCACGTCGATGCTTTGATAGACAAGCCCGCGTTCCGATTGTTCGGGGATCACGATTTCAGCCGCCAGATACTCGGTCAGCCGGTCGGGGGTCAGGCGGGCGATGGCGGTGATCAGCTCCTCTTCGGTCAGGGTCGGGCTCATGACGGCATTCCTTTCCGCGGATCATAGCGGTGCGTTTCGCGCCAGGTCTCCATGAAGTGTTTCAGGTCGTCATCGATCGTGTCCGGCATCGAGACCGTCAGTTCGATCAGCTGGTCGCCCCGGTCCGACGCGCCGCGTTTCCTGACCCCCTTGCCGCGCAGGCGCAGGGTTTTGCCGCTGCTTGTGCCCGCCGGAACAGTGACATTGACGCCCCCGTCGATGGTGGGGGCCGGGACCTTGCCGCCCAGAATGGCCTCGTCGATGGTGATGGGCAGGGTGATGTGGATGTCATCCCCGTGCCGGTCGAACACCGGGTGTTTCGTGACCGAGACCGTGACCAGAGCATCGCCGGGCGGTCCTTCCCCGTAACCGGGCGCACCCTTGCCGCGCAGGCGGATGGTCTGACCATCGGTGATGCCTGCGGGGATCTTGACCTCGATCCGGTCGCCATCAGGCAGGGTCAGTTTCTGGCTTGCCCCGAACACGGAATCCAGAAAACTGATCTGAAGCGAATAATTGAGGTTGTGACCGGGGGCGTGAAAATCCTGGCCGCGCTGCCCGCCAAAACCGCCGCGCCCGCGCATGAATTCGGCGAAGATGTCGGACATGTCCTCGGGGTCCGCCTGACGTCCGCGATAGGGGTTTCCGGCGGCTTCGGCATAGTCGCGGTAATATTGCTGCTGCGGGCGTTCCTGACCCGAGGCGTCAATCTCGCCATTGTCATATTGCGCCCGCTTTTCCGGGTCTTTCAGCAGGTCATAGGCGGCGGCTGCGGCCTTGAATTTCGCCTCGGCCTCGGCATCGCCGGGTTTCAGATCCGGGTGGCAGTCCTTGGCGATGCGCCGATAGGCCTTTTTGATCTCGGCGGCACTGGCATCCTTGGCGACTCCAAGGACGGTATAGGGATCGTCGCTCATCTCACCTCTCGTCGGTGTCAGGGGTGGGTCTGATCTTGATGAATGTGTTTTATCATGCGATTTCAATGGCCCAAAAGGAAGTGGCTTTTGAAACAACTCGCAAAATCCCGCAGGTCTGTTAACATTCGCATGTTTCTGACCGATCACGCACGGAGAGCCCCATGACGCGCAGACTCAAGTCCATTCTGGCCCTGCTGGCCGGGAATGCCATCGGTTTGCTGCTGGCGGCGCTGCTGTTGCCGGAATTTGCGATCAAGCCGATCTCGTTCATCGTGGTGGTGATCGTCTTCACACTGGTTCAGTGGGTGGCCGAGCCGCTGATCCTGAAACTGGGTGAAAAGAGAGCCCCGGCGATCAAGGGCGGGATTGCCCTGATCGTGACCTTTGTGGGCCTGCTGGTGACCGATCTGATCACTGCGGGCCTGACCGTGGGGGGCATCGCGAACCTGCTGGCCGCAACCCTGCTGGTCTGGCTGGGGGCGTTGATCGCCAGCATCGTGCTGCCGATCTACCTGTTTCCCGAACTGCGCGAGCCCAAGAAGTAATCACAGCGTGTTCAGGCTGGCCTCGACCGCCTGCCACAGTTCCTCGACCGGTTCGCAACCGACAGAGATGCGCACAAAACCCGGTTCGACATCGTCGCCCCAACGGGTGCGGCGCTCGGCCGAGCTATGGATGCCCCCGAACGAGGTGGCGGGCCGCAGCAGCGGGCAGCCGGAAATGAACCGGTCGGCCCGGTCCGCATCGGCCAGCGTGATGCTGAGCATGAAGCCAAACCGCGCTGTCTGTTTCTTCGCCAGCGCATGGGCCGGATCATCGGGCAGGCCGGGGAACCGAATGTGCTGTACGGCAGGGTGATCCGCCAGCCGTTCGGCCAGCACCTGCGCCGTGGAACACATGCGGTCATAGCGCACATCCAGCGTCTCGAGCCCGCGATGCAGTAGCCAGGCCTCATGCGGGCCGGGGATGGCGCCTGAGACGCGCCGCCATTCGCGCACCCGCGCCATGATTGCCTCGTCCCGGCTGGCGACATGGCCCATCAGCATGTCGGAATGGCCGCCCATTGCCTTGGTGTCCGAGGCCACGACCACATCGATCCCCAGATCCAGCGGGCGCTGGCCCAGCGGTGTCATGGTAGTGTTGTCGGCAATGGTGATACCACCCGCCGCCCGCACACCCTGCGCCACGGCGGCGATGTCCAGCATATCCAGCCCCGGATTGCAGGGGGTTTCGATGAACACCACGTCGAACCCGTCAAACCCGCCCTCGGTAAAGGTTGCGGTCGGGCGTTCCTGCACGGTGACGCCCAGATTGCCCAGAAACTGATTGGCCAGCACGCGGGTCACGTAATACCCGTCCGAGGGCACCAGCAACCGTGTGCCGCTTTTGACCGTGGAAAACAGCGCCGCCGAGATCGCCCCCATGCCCGAGGGGAAGGTCAGGCAGGGTGCGCCTTCCAGATGGGCCAGCATATGTTCCAGTTCGGCCCAGGTGGCGTTGTCGACACGGCCATAAGCCGCGTGGCCATCCACTTCTCCGGGCAGGTGATACATGCTGCTTTGGGTCAGCGGCAGGGCCAGCGGCTCGCCCTTGTTCAGACTGTTGCCGCGCAGGTGCAGCATCTCGCCGGTCTTAGGATAGTTCATGTCTCAGCGTCCCGGTATTTCATCGCGCGCAGGCGCGGGTTCCCAATTTTCAATGATATCGACGGCCTGCTGGGCGGTGTCGACAAAGCGGAAGAGGTCAAGGTCTTCGTCCGAGATCGTGCCCGCATCGGCCAGCGCCTCCCAGTTGATGACCTTTTCCCAGAAGGCGCGGCCAAACAGCAGGAAGGGCACGCGTTCCATCCGGCCGGTCTGGATCAGGGTCAGCGACTCGAACAGCTCGTCCATGGTGCCGAAGCCGCCGGGGAAGATGGTGATGGCGCGGGCGCGCATCAGGAAATGCATCTTGCGGATGGCGAAATAGTGGAAATTGAAGCTGAGCTCGGGCGTCACATAAAGGTTCGGCGCCTGCTCATGCGGCAGCACGATGTTCAGCCCGATGGAGCAGCCGCCCGCATCCTGTGCGCCGCGATTTCCGGCCTCCATCACGCCGGGGCCGCCGCCGGTGACGATCACGTTCTCGCGGCCGCCGGTTTCGTTGGATTTCTCGGTCATCAGCCGGGCAAATTCGCGCGCCTCGTCGTAATAGGCGGACAGACCGGCCAGCGTTTCGGTGCGCGCGGTGTGTTTCTGCGACGGCTCGGGGATGCGCGCGCCGCCGAACATCACGATGGTCGAGGTGATCTGCCGTTCGGACATGATCATCTCGGGCTTCAGCAGTTCCAGCTGCAGGCGCACCGGGCGCAGCTCGTCCCGGCACAGGAAATCGTCATCCGCAAAGGCAAGGCGATAGGCCGAGGATCGGGTTTGCGGCGTGTCCGGCACCTCGCTCGCGGTGGACCGGTCGGTCTGCGCGTCGCGGAAGGGGCTGAGGCGGTCTTCTCTCATCGGTGATGGTTCCCTGCTTGCGTGTCGACAAAACAGCTATAGGGTTCGCGGGCAGAGTGCCAGTCACGGAAAGACAAGAATGGATTGGAAGACAGAAATATCCGCCGCGCAGGGCCGCATCGACGGCTGCGCGCAGGTGACGCCGGTGATCGTAAGCCACATGCTGGGCTTTCCGGTCGAGATGAAGCTGGAACACATGCAGCACACCGGCAGTTTCAAGGCGCGCGGGGCGTTCAACACGTTGCTCAGTTCCGAGGTGCCAAAGGCGGGGGTGGTCGCCGCATCAGGTGGCAATCACGGCGCGGCGGCGGCTTATGCGGCGCGGGCGCTGGGCCATCCGGCCAAGATTTTTGTGCCGGAACTGGCTGGTCCGTCGAAGATTGCGCTGATCAGACAGACCGGCGCGGATCTCAGCGTGGTGCCGGGCGAATATGCCAACGCATTGACCGCAGCGCAGGCGCATGAGGACGCAACCGGCGCGATGCAGATCCATGCCTATGACGCCCCCGCCACCGTGGCCGGACAGGGCACCTGTTTTGCCGAGTGGGAGGCTCAGGGACTGCAGGCCGACACTGTTCTGGTGGCCGTCGGCGGCGGCGGTTTGATCGCGGGCGCTCTGGCCTGGCTGCAGGGCGCGCGCAAGGTTGTGGCGGTTGAACCCGAGACCTCCTGCGCCTTGCACGCCGCTTTGAGCGCCGGTGAACCGGTAGACGTTTCGGTGTCGGGGATCGCGGCAAATGCGCTGGGCGCGCGGCGTATCGGGTCGATCTGTTTCGATCTGGCGCAGGGGATGACCTCGGTTCTGGTCCCGGACAGTGCGATTGCACAGGCGCAAACGGCCCTGTGGCAGGCGCATCGGATTCTGGTCGAACCCGCCGGGGCCGCCGCGTTGGCGGCGTTGACCTCGGGCGCGTATCAGCCGCAGCCGGGGGAACGCGTGGCGGTTCTGGTCTGCGGCGGGAACATCGCGCCGGACCCGTTTGCCGCGTGATTTATCGGGTTGTGGAAACGGGTTATCGATTTTATCTATAATCTATGAACGCAACAATCGCCGACACGATCTACGAAAGCCTAAGCCAGCAGATTATCACCGGCGACCTGAGCGCCGGGGAAAAGCTGCGTCAGGATCATATCGCCAAAGCCTTTGACACCAGCCACGTGCCCGTGCGCGAGGCTTTGCTGCGGCTCGAGGCGCACGGCCTTGCCCAAAGCGAGCCGCGCCGCGGCATGCGCGTCACTGCGCTGGACCCGGCCGAGATACGCGAGGTGATCGAGATGCGGGTGGCGCTGGAATCACTGGCGCTGCAGCATTCGGTGCAGAACCTGACCCCCGCCGATCTGAAGCTGATCGACGACGCCCGGGTCGCCTGTGACGCCGCCGAAACCATGCCGCTATGGGAGGCGAAAAACCGGGCGTTTCACCGCGCCATTCTGACCCCCTGCAGGTTGCCGCGTCTGCTGCACGCCATCGACGATCTGCACATCGCCAGCGCCCGCCATCTGTTTGCGTTCTGGCGGCCCAGATGGACGCAGCGGACGGATACGGATCATGCGGCGCTGGTGCAGGCGCTCAAACGCAAGGACACGGCCACCGCCGCGGCCATTCTTGCGCGCCATATCCGCCGGGCAAGCTGATCGCGCCCCGCTCTGGCCGCAAATCGCACCACCTACGTCGCATTGCGTCATTGACCCGGCTTGCGTATAGGCCACACCAACGCGAACAGATTCTGCAGGGAGTAGCACAATGTCCAACGCGCAACTGGAAGCCGCCATCGAAGCCGCCTGGGAGGCGCGCGACACCGTCACACCCGCAACCACCGGCGAAACGCGCGAGGCGATCGAAGATACGCTGAACGCGTTGGACAGTGGTTCGCTGCGGGTCGCGGAAAAGCAGGACAGCGGCGACTGGCATGTGAACCAGTGGGCGAAGAAAGCGGTCCTGCTGGGCTTTCGCATCAAGGATATGGAAATCCACAACGGCGGCCCTCAGGCCGGTGGCTGGTGGGACAAGGTCGACAGCAAGTTCGCCGGTTGGGGCGAGAACCAATGGCAAGCTGCCGGGTTCCGTGCGGTGCCGAACTGCGTGGTCCGCAAATCCGCCTTTATCGCACCGGGCGTGGTGCTGATGCCGTCTTTCGTCAACCTCGGCGCCTATGTGGACGAGGGCACCATGGTTGACACATGGGCCACCGTGGGGTCCTGCGCGCAGATCGGCAAGAACGTGCACCTGTCGGGCGGCGTTGGCATCGGCGGCGTGCTGGAGCCGATGCAGGCAGGCCCCACAATCATCGAGGACAATTGCTTTATCGGCGCGCGGTCCGAGGTGGTCGAAGGCTGCATCGTCCGCGAAGGCTCGGTTCTGGGCATGGGTGTGTTCATCGGCAAATCCACCAAGATCGTCGACCGCGAAACCGGTGAAGTGATGTATGGCGAAGTGCCGCCCTATTCGGTGGTCGTCGCGGGCTCGATGCCGTCGAAGAACAACGTCAGCCTGTATTGCGCGGTGATCGTGAAGCGCGTGGACGAAAAGACCCGCTCGAAAACCGGTATCAACGAGTTGCTGCGGGACTGAGTCCGTCTATGGCCCGCATCAATATCGACGCCGTGACGCGCTTGCGTCCGATCGACCGGTGGCGCGACGCATAGCGCAAGGTGGTTCAGAAGCCCGTTGGATGCGGTGAGGCAGACGACAACTCAAAAAAAAGGCCGAGGGTCGGACCCTCGGCCTTTCTTAAGTTTCAAACCCCCGAAGTTACGCTATGTGATCGCGACCTCCCTCCGGCAATCGGGACCGGGGTGCGGGTTTTCCGGCGTTGGACGCGCGGTTACTGGACTACGACGGCTGGCGTTTCGCCATCAACGCCACGGCCAAAACCGTCTTCCGTTCCGTTGCCGCCGCCGCCTTCGCCATCGTCGTTGCTGTCATCACTTCCGGTTTCGCTGTCGCCGGATTCATCCGGACCTTCGGTGCCGCCTTCATCGCCGCCACCGGAGTCATCGCTGCCTTCATCGCCGCCACCGGAGTCGTCGCTGCCTTCATCGCCGCCGCCGGAGTCGTCGCTGCCTTCATCGCCGCCGCCGGAGTCGTCGCTGCCTTCATCACCGCCACCGGAGTCATCACTGCCTTCATCGCCGCCGCCGGAGTCGTCGCTGCCTTCATCACCGCCACCGGAGTCATCACTGCCTTCGTCGCCTCCACCGGAGTCGTCGCTGCCTTCATCGCCGCCGCCGGAGTCATCACTGCCCTCGTTTTCATCGCCGCCGCCGGTTTCGCCTCCGCCACCGGTCTCGCCGCCTTCGTTTCCGCTCTCCTGAGCGAATGCCGCGTCCACCGAAACAAAAGATAGAACGGCAACAGCCGGCGCACCGGCCAGAACAATCACACTTGCCGTGGTAGTCATAAGTTTGGACAAGATACTCATTGAATTTTCCCCTGTAAAAAAATGACTTTGCTAGTGCGGTCAGCCTAGGTCTCGTTATGGGACGCCGAAACGGAACGGTGAGCGTGCTGCGCCTCAAGCGAAAATTGGCCGAAATGTGGCGAAACTGTGGCAAAAATATGCCGGAATCAACTTAAGGTAATTTTGGACCACATGATTCACTTAATTCGAGAAGGCGAAGATCGGATGACTTGGGGCGATTCCATTTTGCTCCGCAGACGCTTTCACCAAACGCCCAATCATGTGCATCGTCAGATTCATGTCCAAGTCCGGCGGACGGATTTGGTTGACCCCTTTGGGTGGCGCGCGTAAGGCAAGCGCCATGGAAAAGCAAAAGAAACCCTCGCGTCAGCAAGTTTATACCCTTTTGGTCCAGGTGGGCCGCAAGGATGGCGATGGCCTGCCCGACGGGGCCACGGGGGCTGCGCTGATCTGCTATGCCAGCGGTGTGGATGAGGCCGAGGCCGTGCGCGAAACCGTTGCGATCCTGAAACAGGCCGATACCGCGCCGCTGGATGTGACCGGCTACGGCACCCTGGCCGAGCGTGAGGCGCAGGGGCACGAGATCGACGCGGATGAGCGTGACCTGATGCAACGCGCGCTGGATGAAAATGCGGTCATCGTGGCGCAGATGACGCCGTTTTTCGAAGATCAGACCTAAGGCCTAGTTCCGCGCGCCGAACCACTTGCGGTAAATCTCGTCATAGGTGCCGTCCTCGCGCAGGGCGAGCAGCGCCTGGTTTACATCTTCGACCAGCGGCGATCCGGTCGGGAAGGCGATGCCGTAATTTTCGCGCAGGAAAACGCCGCCGGTCATCGATGCGATCCGGCGGCCCTCATGCGCGGTGAAATAGGACAGGATCGGCGCGTCGAACACTACGGCATCCAGTTGCTCGGCTTTGAAGGCGTCCAGCATCTGGTCCAGACCCGGATATCCGGTGAACTCGATCTCGCGCCGGGACAGGAAATTCGCGGCCGTCGATCCGGATACCGTGCCGACGTTTTTGCCGTATAGGTCGTTCACCGAATTCACGTTGCCGGTGATCGCATCCACCGTCATGACCGAGGTGATGCGGGCGGTGAATACCGACACGATGAACAGCGACGACACCACCAGCACCACACCCAGCAGCCGGCCAAATGGGGTGCGGGGCATACGTTCCTCGAACCCGCCATTGACGACAAGGTTCAGCGCCCACCAGAAGGATGGAAACCAGGCCTCGTTCAGCTTACGGTCGAAATAGGGCTGGGCGCGGCGCTCGAACCCCCACATCAGCATGCCGCCGCCCAGCAGGATGGCGAAGGCAAGGCCGATGGCGATGAACAGCTCGCGCGACAGCAGCGCCTGCATCAGCGACGGGCGGCGCACCGCATCCGATGGCACCATGATCTGCAGCCCGGCCTCGAAAATCGGCTGGCTGAAATCCATCTGGGTTTCGCGCAATGCGGTGATCGAGATATTTGCGACCGCCAGATCCGCCGAGCCATCCTGAACGGCGCTCAACATGTCGGCAAAGGCATCGACGCGGTTGACCGTGTAATCCCAGTTCAGCGCCTCGGCCAGCGCCTGCAGCAGATCCATCGAAAAGCCGGTTTCGGCCCCGTCTTCCACATAGGAGAACGGAGGGCGTGTCACCGTCGTGACCGACAAGGACTGTGCCTGGCTTTGCTGTGCAAGAGCGGCGAAAGTCAGGCAGATCAATGCGAAGAAAACGCGCGTCATGGGAACATCACCTGTTTCGCGGCCCTGTAACGCAAACAGGCAAGGCGCGGCAAGGTCGTCGCGGGGTAAAGCGCCATGTTTTTCAGGGATCTCAATGCGGGATGCGGGCAAAACAGGGTCGTGATTTTTGAATTGTTGGGGTTGGCATTCCGGCCAATTCGTTGAAACACTGCGCGAACCCCTGCGGAATCAGACTGAAAGGCGCGCCGATGACCGATCCAGTTCAATTGACGGCGGACCTGATCCGTTGCCCATCGGTCACACCTGCCGAGGGCGGGGCCCTGGTCCTGCTCGGGGCGCTTTTGTCCGATGCCGGGTTCGACTGCACCCGCGTTGACCGTGGCGGCGTCAGCAACCTGTTTGCGCGCTGGGGGCAGAAAGGGCATGCCCGCACCTTTGGGTTCAACGGCCATACCGATGTGGTTCCGGTGGGGGACGAGGCCGCATGGACCAAGCCGCCCTTCGGGGCCGAAGTGCACGACGGCGTCATGTATGGGCGCGGCACCACCGACATGAAATCGGGCGTGGCCGCCTTTGCCGCCGCGGCGGTGGATTTCGTCCGCGACACGCCGCCGGACGGGGCGATCATCCTTACGATAACCGGGGATGAGGAAGGCGATGCGTTGGACGGCACCACCGCCTTGCTGGATCATATGGCGGACGCGGGTGAGCGCATGTCTGTTTGTCTGGTGGGCGAGCCCACCTGCCCGAATGAGATGGGCGAAATGATGAAGATTGGACGGCGCGGCTCGATGACGGCGTGGTTCACGGTGACGGGCGTGCAGGGGCATTCGGCCTATCCGCATCGTGCCAAGAACCCTCTGCCCGCCTTGGCGCGGCTGATGGATCGGCTTGCCCGCCATGAACTGGATCAGGGCAGCGATCATTTCGATGCATCCACTCTGGCGGTCGTGACGATGGACACCGGAAACCCGGCGACAAATGTCATTCCGGCGCAGTGCAGCGGGGCGGTGAATATCCGGTTCAATGACCTGCATTCCGGCGCAGGCCTCAGCGATTGGTTGCGGGCCGAGGCCGATCAGGCCGCGCAGGCCTTTGGTGTCAAAATCGACACAAGGATCAAAATCTCGGGCGAAAGCTTCCTGACCCCGCCGGGTCCGCTGTCTGATCTGGTGGCGCAGGCGGTCACGGCGGAAACCGGGGTGCAGCCCGACCTGTCGACGACCGGCGGCACCTCGGATGCCCGTTTCATCAAGGACCACTGCCCGGTGGTGGAATTCGGTCTGGTCGGCCGCACCATGCATCAGGTGGATGAATGCGTCGAGGTTGCGCAGATCGAGCAGCTCAAGGCGATCTATACGCGGGTTCTACGGGATTATTTCGCCTGATCCATGCAGCGTACCTTGGTGATCATGGTCAAGGAACCGCGCCCGGGCCGGGTGAAGACGCGGCTTGGGCGCGATATCGGCATGGTCGGCGCGGCCTGGTGGTTTCGCAGGCAGGCCCGGTCGCTGATCCGGCGATTGCGGGACCCGCGCTGGCAGATCGTGCTGGCGGTGTCGCCGGATCGCGAGGGGCTGAGCAGCCGGAACTGGCCCGCCGACCTGCCCCGCGCGCCGCAGGGGCGGGGCGATCTGGGGCAGCGCATGGCGCGGATGCTGCGGGCCGCGCCAAAAGGGCCGGTGTGCCTGATCGGTGCGGATATTCCCGGCATCACGCGGGCGCATATCGCACGGGCCTTCGATGCTTTGGGGCCTTCGCAACTGGTGTTTGGCCCGGCGCAGGATGGCGGCTATTGGCTGGTCGGCGCGCAGCGCTACGGGGCCTTGCCCGCCGGGCTGTTTGCTAATGTGCGCTGGTCGACGGAACATGCGCTGGCCGACACGCTGGCCTCGGTCCCGGGCTGCCGTGTGACGACGGTCGATCAACTGCGTGACGTCGATACGGTTGCCGATCTGCACAGCTGACCCAACGTGCGGTTTTTTGGTCATGACGCGGTCGCGCACGCGTGCTAGGCCGAAGACATGACTCGCATCCCCACCAAGCAAGAGGTCCTCGACTGGATCTCGGCGAACCCCACCCTGACCTCGAAACGCGATATCGCCAAGGCCTTTGGCATCAAGGGCGCGGACCGGATCGATCTGAAACGCATCCTGCGCGAGCTTGAGGCCGAGGGGCATCTGGAAAAGCGCAAGCGCAGCTATCGCGATCCGGATCGTCTGCCGCCGGTCAGCGTGTTGCAGGTCAAGGCGCCGAATGCCGATGGCGACCTGTTTGCCCGGCCTCTGGAGTGGCATGGCGAGGGGGTTGAGCCCATCGTACTGATCATCGCCCGCGCAAGCGATCCGGCACTGGGCGAAGGCGACCGCATTCTGGCGCGCCTGACAGTGGTGCATGAGGAAGACCACAATTACGAGGCCCGCCTGATCCGCCGCATCGGCACCAACCCGCGCAAGATCGTCGGCATCTTCCGCAAAGGGGCCGAGGGCGGGCGGATCGTGCCTATCGACAAGACCGGATCGACCGAGTGGCTGGTCCATGACGGCGCGGTGCTGGGCGCGAAAGACGGTGAGCTGGTCGAGGCCGAACAGGCCGGCCCCAAAAACCGCATGGGCCTGCCACGCGCGCGCATTGTGGAACGGCTGGGCGATCCGTCGGCCCCCAAGGCGGTGTCGCTGATTGCGATTCATCAGCACGGTATCCCCGACGATTTCCCCGACAAGGTGATTGACGAGGCCGACAAGGCCAAGCCCGTCGGCCTGAAGGGGCGCGAAGACCTGCGGGACATGCCGCTGCTGACCATCGACCCTGCGGATGCGCGGGATCATGACGATGCCTGCTATGCCCATGCCGATGACGATCCCAAGAACCCCGGCGGCCATGTGATCTGGGTCGCCATCGCCGATGTCGCCGCTTATGTGCAACCCGGCACCGCGCTGGACCGCGAAGCGCGCAAGCGGGGCAATTCCAGCTATTTCCCCGACCGCGTGGTGCCGATGCTGCCGGATCGGCTGTCGGGTGATCTGTGCTCGCTGCACGAAGGCGTTCCGCGCGCCTGTATCGCCGTGCGGATGCAGATCGACGCCGAGGGCAACAAGATCGGTCACCGCTTCGTGCGTGGCCTGATGCGATCCGCTGCCTCGCTGCATTACGCCGAGGTGCAGGAGGCCATCGACGGCAATCCCAACGACCGCACCGGTCCGCTGTTGGAGACGGTGCTGAAACCGCTCTACGCCGCTTACGCTGCCCTGAAAACGGCGCGGGGGGTGCGGCAACCGCTGGAACTGGACCTGCCCGAGCGCAAGATCGTGCTCAGCGACAAGGGCGATGTCGAAAGCGTGGCGTTCCGCGACCGGCTGGATGCCCATAAGCTGATCGAAGAGTTCATGATCCTCGCCAATGTCGCCGCTGCCGAGACGCTGATCGCCAAGCGCCGCCCGCTGCTGTTCCGCGTGCACGAAGAACCCGCGCCAGAAAAGCTGGAGAGCCTGCGGGAAACGGCGCAGGCGGCGGGGCTGAATCTGGCCAAAGGGCAGGTGCTGCAAACCCGGCACCTGAACGCGCTGCTGAATGCGGCAGCCGGGACCGAGGATGCGGAACTGATCAACCTGACCACGCTGCGGTCGATGGCGCAGGCGTACTATAACCCCGAGAATTTCGGCCATTTCGGGCTGGCGCTGCGCAACTACGCGCATTTCACGTCCCCGATCCGCCGTTATGCCGATCTGATCGTTCACCGTGCGCTGATTTCGGCCCATGACTGGGGCAAGGACGGGCTGACCGAGGAGGAAATCGCCCGGCTGGACGAAACCGCCACCCATATCTCGGACACCGAACGCCGATCCATGATGGCCGAGCGGGACACGACCGACCGTTATCTGGCCGCCTATCTCAGCGAACGGGTGGGCAATGAATTCTCGGGCCGCATCAGCGGCATCGCCCGCTTCGGAGCCTTCGTGAAGTTGGATGAAACCGGCGCGGACGGGCTGGTGCCAGTACGCTCGCTGGGGCGCGAGTTCTTTCATTTCGACCGCGAGGCCGGGACGCTGATGGGGTCAGACACCGGGTTGGTCATCGCCATCGGCCAGCGCGTCACCGTGCGGCTGACCGAGGCCACGCCGGTCACCGGCGGTCTGGAACTGGAACTGCTGTCCATCGACGATCAGGCCCTGCCGCGCGGACGGGGGCCTGCCAAGCGGGCAACGCGGCGCAAGGCGGTCAGTACCAAGCGCAAGAAGGACAAGATCAGGCGCAAGGTCGAACGCAAACGCCGTCAGAGGTGATAGGTCAGCGCCCGCGCGATCAGCCAGCCATGCCGCGTGGCGTCGATCTGCGCGGGGTCGTCGAACAGCACCGCGCGGTTGCCGTCAATCCGGTCCTCGCCCGGGAAGGCCGAAGTAAAATCGCCCATCAACCGGCTCTGACAGTGGACGAACAGCGCGAACCGCGCGGATTTGTGCCCGCCCAGCCGGATTGTCGACCCTTTCGGGGCCAGATAGGCCGGTTGGCCCCAGCGCAGGGCCTCTTGCACGGGTTGCGCCGCAGGCAGGGTTTCAGCCGTCGCAAGGATCAGGTCGCGCAGGGCGAGGGCTCCGGCGCAGGTGTCCTGCGGCAAGGCCGCAAAGGCGGCGGCCACGGCGGGATCGTCAAATTCGGTCATGACAACGGCACAGCCTGTTCCATCCGGTCGATATAGCTGTTCAGCAGGGTATCCTGTTTGATGCGCCGCGTCAGCGGCGTATCGGCGGGCGTGGCGCGCATCGCGGCCAGCATCGGCCCGACGCTCATATCGGCCGAGGTCGGCTGATCCCCCAGCAGGAACGGAGATTTCCACAGATAGGCCGAGATCGCCTCGAGATCGCGCTCGACCCGCTCCAGCCGTTCGGCCAGTGAAAACCGCCCGATGCCTTGCGTCCTTACTCCTTTCAGAACGGATTTCCGGATCGCGCCCGAGGCCGGTTTGCGGATCAGGGCCGGAATGCCGTTAAAGAAAGTCTGGCGCAGGATCGGCCAGACCTCATCATTGCCCCAGCGGTCCAGAACGATGTGAAAATACAGGTGTTCCTCGGCCATGCGAACCAAAGCCCGCGATTGCGCCTTTTCCACATCCGTCAGGCCCTGATCGAAATTCGCGCCCTGCTGCTCCAGCCAGTCGCGGATCAGATCGCTGTCGGGCACCAGCCGTTCCGGTGTGCGCAGAACCGGCAGCTTTTGATGTGGCATCTTGCGGGGGTCCAGCAGATCGGATCGCTGCCAGCTTTGGCCTGAATGTTGCAGCATCAGCGCGGTCTTGACGCAGAACGGGCTGGCGCTGAACAGGCCAAAGGCGGCGGGGTAGGTGAGAAGGGTCAGCATCGGGTGGCTCCGGTGATTTGGGGTGCCTTTAGGGTACGAAACCTTGATGACAGTTTCTGGCATCAGGGTTAGGCTAGGCTGCATCATGTCCCGCACCGCCCGCCTGTTCCAACTGATGCAAGCCCTGCGCTCTGGCCCGTCGCCGAAAACCTCGGCGCAACTGGCCGGGGATCTGAGCGTGTCGCCGCGCACGATCCACCGTGATATCGACGCGCTGCGCGGGCTGGGGGCCGTCATTGATGGCGAGGCCGGGTTTGGCTTCACCCTGATCGAAGACGCCACCCTGCCGCCGCTGGGCTTCACCGATGATGAGCTCGAGGCGCTGGTGCTGGGCCTGCGCGAGGTTCAGGTGATCGGCGACCCGGCGCTGTCCGATGCGGCCAGCGCGGCGCTGCGCAAGCTGCAGGGGCGCTTGCCGCCGCGACAGTCGCACAGGCTGAGCCACGCAGTGCTGGCCGCGACCCGGTTCAACCGCCCGCCCGCGCCCACAATTCACGTTGCGTCCCTGCGGCAGGCCACCTGGGATGAGCGCACAATCGAGTTCTCGTATATCGACGCAAAGGGTGACGCCACGCGCAGGCGGGTCGATCCGCTGAGCATCGTCTACATGGACCGCTCGAACGTGCTGCTCAGCTGGTGTCATCTGCGGCAGGATTTCCGGGTGTTCCGGCTGGACCGCATGGATGAAATGTCGGTGACAGATCAAAGCTTTCGCCCCAACCGCGTGCCGCTGCTGCGCGAGGCGCTGGCCCGCATCCGCGACGAACGCCAAGCACAAGAGCGCGAGACCGCCACCTGAGCGCTTTGTGATTTGCCGATTTTGCGCTACCCTTGCGCCTGAGCAGTAATCAGGAAATTCGGAATGCGTAAATGCATAAGCGGCGTCATGACCGCTGCATTATGGGCATCCATAGTGCAGGCGAATCCGGCAACAGATACGCCGGTCGGGCAACTCGATTCAATACAACTGGCATCGGCGGATGTTACCGTCTCGGTCCGGCCGGTTCCGCGACCCAAGGCTAAGGTGGTGCAGGTGGCAGCAGCGGGCAACGCACGGTTTCAGGCCTGGCTGGGGGCCTTTCAGCGACGCGCGGTTGAGCAGGGGATTTCCCAGCCCATTCTGACCCGGGCGCTGGCGGGCCTGACCTATGACACCGATGTCATCAAACGCGACCGCAATCAGGCTGAGTTTTCAAAACCGATCTGGGACTATCTGGATGCCGCCGTCTCGGACACACGGGTTGCAAATGGCCGTGCCGCGCTGGGCCAACATCGGCAGGTGCTGGAGCAGATCGAAGCGCAGTATGGCGTCGAGAAAGAGGTGGTGACGGCGATCTGGGGGCTCGAGACCTCGTTCGGCACTTACCGGGGCAGCAGCCAGACCATCCGCGCGCTGGCGACGCTGGCTTTTGATGCCCGCCGCGCGTCATTCTTCGAGGCGCAATTGATCGCCGCCCTGCGCATCATTCAGGCCGGGGATGTGAACGCCGGTGATATGGTGGGCAGTTGGGCCGGGGCGATGGGGCACACGCAGTTCATGCCGACCTCGTATCTGGATCATGCGGTGGATTTCGACCGCGACGGGCGGCGCGATATCTGGTCGGACGATCCGACCGATGCGCTGGCCTCGGCAGCGGCCTATCTTCAGCGGCATGGCTGGACCATGGGCCAGCCTTGGGGGGTCGAGGTGCGCCTGCCCGAGGGGTTCGACTATTCCGCCGCCCGCCGGGATGTCACGCTGATGCCGTCGGAATGGGCACAGCGCGGGGTGCTGTCAACACATGGCCAACCGGTTCCCGATCATGGCCGCGCCGCAATCCTGCTGCCTGCAGGGGGGCAGGGCGTGGCGCTGATGATCTTCGACAATTTCAGCGTGATCGAGAAATACAACGGCGCCGATGCTTACGTCATCGGGATCGGCCACCTGTCCGACCGCCTGTCGGGCCACAGCCCGTTTCAGGCCAACTGGCCGCGCGACGACCGGGTTCTGAGTTTCACCGAGAAGAAAGAGCTGCAAACCCGCCTGACCGAGGCCGGTTTCGACACGCAGGGCATCGACGGGCGCACCGGGCCGAACACGATCAACGCGGTGCGGGAATACCAACTGGCGCAGGGGCTGTTGCCGGATGGGTATGTGAGTTTGCAGGTGTTGGAGCGGTTACGGTGACGGGGTAGGGGTTGTCTGCTTTTTGCATGAGCCTGCTCATGCGGGACGAAGCGGACAAACGGGTTGCTAGTCGAATGACTCCCGGTCTGGCCGCTTCAATCGACCTCATTGATTTACTTCTTAACGTTACCGTTTCTAAACCACTTTCAGCACAGCTCTTTTTCCATCAAGAGCCACCTATTGGCATTCGTTTCCCATCCCTTCCGAACCACAGGTTCAGTTGCAGTTTTGGTGTAGCCGTGTCTCTCATAAAAATTTATCGCAGAATGATTGCTGTCTATGACTACCAGGCTGATTCCCGATTTTCCGGCGCCCCTTCCAAGCTCTTCGGCGATATTCATCAGGCTGGAACCAAACCCGCGACCTGAGTACTCTGGATAGGTCGCGATACCGTGCAAATACCATGTCCCTTTGGCTTTCGAGAACAATCTCATAAGGGGTCGTATCATTTCATCCATGCCGGGAACGTGTGGGTTTGGCGTCTCCGCCATGGGATAGGAAATCAGCATCGCAACCAACTTACCCTCAACTTCCACGACAATTGTGTTTTCCTCATGGATGAATGCGCTTTGTGCCCGGCGCCCAAAATCGTCTGCTGTTTCGTCTTCTTCTGCCAACCTTTGCCAAAGTCGTTCGACGAACCCCGGCACTGTGTATTTGGCGAGAAGAATTACTTGCTCAAGGTCGCGTTCCGTCGCTTTTCTGAAGGGCACTTCAAGTAGATTTTCTAGATCGACCATTAGTGAAACCTCAAGGAGCCGGTACTGAGTGGCAGAGTATCAGATATGTTTCGCGATGTCCGGATTGGACTCACAGCAGACACTGTCCCCCAATAATTCCTAAAGAAAAAGGCGGCTCTCAAAGCCGCCCTGTCCAAATTCCCAACCCTGCCGCCTACGCCGCCGCCTTCATCAACCCCTGTGCGTTGATCTCGGCCTGCGCCTCGTCCAGCGATTTGGTGATCCGCACGAACATCTCGTCGATATCCGCCGGGGTGATGACCAGCGGGGGTGAAATGATCATGCGGTCGCCCACGTGGCGCATGATCAGGTTGTTGGCAAAGCAGCGCTCGCGGCAGATATAGCCGATGGTGCCGGGCTCGGAGGCGAATTTGGCGCGGTTGGCCTTGTCCGGGGTCAGCGCGATCGAGGCCATCATGCCGACGATTTTCGCCTCACCGACCAGAGGGTGATCGGCCAGAGCCTCCCATTTTTTCTTAAGATAGGGCGCGGCGACGTTGCGGACGTGGTCGAGGATATTTTCCTCTTCCAGGATGCGCAGGTTTTCCAGCGCGACGGCGGCGGCGACCGGGTGGCCGGAGTAGGTGTAGCCGTGGTTGAACTCGGTGCCGCTGATCACCTCGGCGATCTCGTCGTTCACGATCGATCCGCCGATGGGCGCGTAGCCCGAACTCAGGCCCTTGGCGATGGTCATGATATGCGGGCGGATGCCAACGGTCTGGGACCCGAACCAGTTGCCGGTGCGGCCAAAGCCGCAAATCACCTCATCCGCGATCAGCAGGATGTTGTATTGGTCGCAGATGCGCTGGATTTCGGGCCAATAGGTCTCGGGCGCCACGATCACGCCGCCTGCGCCCTGCACCGGTTCCGCGATGAAGGCGGCGACGCGGTTTTCGCCGAGGTCCTGTATCGCCTCTTCCAACTCGCGCGCGCGGGCCAGGCCAAACTCTTCGGGCGACATGTCGCCGCCCTCGGCCCACCAGTTGGGCTGGTTGATGTGGTGAACGTTCGGGATCGGAATGCCACCCTGCGCATGCATCCCCGCCATTCCGCCCAGCGAGGCCGAACCGACCGACGAGCCGTGATAGGCATTGTGGCGGCTGATGATGATGTTCTTGTCGGGCTGGCCCTTTTCGGCCCAGTAGGTGCGCACAAGGCGGATATTGGTGTCATTCGCCTCGGACCCGCTGCCGGCGAAAAAGACGTGGTTCAGGTCGCCCGGGGCCAGTTCGGCAATCTTGGCGGCCAGTGCGATGGCCGGCGCATGCGAGGTCTTGAAGAACGTGTTGTAATAGGGAAGCTCGCGCATCTGGCGTGCCGCCACCTCTGCCAGTTCATCCCGCCCATAGCCGATATTCACGCACCAGAGCCCCGCCATGGCATCCAGAATCTCTTCGCCTTCGCTGTCGGTCAGGTACACGCCTTTGGCGCGGGTGATCACCCGCACGCCTTCCTTGTCGAGCTCTTCGTTGGTGGAAAACGGATGCAGGTGATGCGCCGCATCCAGCGCCTGCAATTCGGCGGTTGGCATGTGGTTGGTGATCGTCGGCATCGGAGATCCTCCTGCAAAAGCGGTTGGCGATCACAATATGATCAAATTTATAACTGTCAATCGAATCGCGTTTACCTAGGTTGGCGACAGTGCCTCGGCCATCAGTTCCATCCCCTGCTGAATGTCCTGAGCGGTGGCCTTTGCCGCCTTTTCCGCATCGCCATCGCGCAGGGCACGAATGATATCCTTGTGCCTATCGGGCAGGCTTTGGGTCCCGGCCCGACCGCAGACAACGCGCAGCGAAGGGCCGAAACGCAGCCACAGACGGTCGGCCAGATCGCTGAGAATCGGGGCATTGGCATGGGCATAGAGCGTTTCGTGAAAGGACTGGTTCAGGCGCAGGTAGCCGCTGACATCGCCATCGGCAATGGTGCGGTCCAGACGAGTGTCTATGCGTTCCAGATGGTCGATGTCCGCGGGTTTGAGATTGGCTGCGGCACGTCTGGAAAGTTCTGATTCTATTGACTTTCTGGCGAAAATCATCTGCTCGACATCCTCGGCGGACAACAGCGGAACGCTGACCCGGCGATTGCCCTGAAACACCAGCGCGCCATCGGATATCAGCCTGCGGATCGCCTCGCGCACAGGGGTCATGCCAACGCCCAGAGAATCAGTCAGGCCCTGGATCGTGACCGGCTGGCCCGGCACCAGTTCGCCAAACAGAATCTGCGACCTGAGCGTTTGGTACACCTGTTCATGCGCCGGGCGTTTTTCGCTGTCTGACTGCGTCTTCGGTGCCTTATTTTTGATCAAATCCAATTGGTTCGTCCCGTTTCAATTGCCCCTGACTTGTCAGACGGCAGACCTCGTGAAACCATACGCGGGATCGGGGGAAAACGCAAAACTTGATCAAATCCAAAAAAACGGGAAAATACCCGTACACTTGCAGGGAGAACAAAATGTCAATCAAAACGCTGACCATGACAGCGGTCATCGCATTGGGGACTTCGGCGGCTTTTGCCGAAGAGGTGCGTGTTTACAACTGGTCCGACTATATCGACGAAGGCCTGTTGCAGAAATTCGAGGAAGAGACGGGCCTGACCCTGATCTATGACGTGTTCGACAGCAACGAGGTTCTGGAAACCAAAATGCTGGCCGGAGGCTCGGGCTATGATGTGGTGGTGCCGACCGGCAGCTTCATGAGCCGTCAGATCAAGGCCGGCGCGTTTCAGGAAATCGATGCGGCCAAGCTGTCGAATTTCGGAAATGTATGGGACGTCATCGCCGAGCGTGTGGCCCGGTTCGACCCGGACAACAAGCATTCGGTCAATTACATGTGGGGCACGACCGGGCTGGGCGTGAATGTCGGCAAGGTGAAAGAGGTGCTGGGGGAAGACGCGCCGATCGATTCGATGGAGCTGATCTTCAACCCCGAGAATATGGAAAAGCTGGCATCCTGCGGGGTCTATTTCCTGGACGCCCCGGATGAGATGGTTCCGGCGGCCATGGTCTATGCGGGTCTTGATCCCAACAGCCATGACAAGGACGATATCGCCAAGGCGGAAGAGGTCTTTGCGGCGGTCCGGCCTTACGTGAACAAGTTCCACAGCTCGGAATACATCAACGCGCTGGCCAACGGCGATATTTGCGTCGCGGTTGGCTTCTCGGGCGATGTCCTGCAGGCCCGCGACCGCGCGGCCGAGGCCGATAACGGAGTCGAGATCGCCTATAACGCGTTCAAGGAAGGCTCGCAGATGTGGTTCGATCAGATGGCGGTTCCGGTGGATGCACCGAACCCCGAGGGTGCGCATAAGTTCATCGACTTTATGCTGGACGCTAAGAACATGGCGGCGGCCTCGAACTATGTCTACTACGCCAACGGCAACAAGGCATCGCAGGAGTTCTTGTCGGAAGACGTGATCGGCGATCCCGCGATTTACCCGTCGGAAGAGGCCATGAACAATACCTATATCAAGGGCCCGTATCCGCAGAAAACGCAGCGCGTCGTGACGCGTATGTGGACCAAGATCAAGTCAGGCACCTGATCTGACAGCGCGGGGCGGCCAACGCCCCGCGCCTTTCCTGTCCGGACCGATATGCGGGGGCCGCTTTGAACTCTGACGTTTTTGCGCCGTGGGACGACCCACAGGCGAAACCCTTGATCCAGTTCCAGAATGTCACCAAACGTTTCGGAGCGTTCACGGCAATCGACAACCTGTCGCTGGACATCTTCGAGCGCGAGTTTTTCGCCCTGCTCGGGCCCTCGGGCTGCGGCAAGACAACCATGATGCGGATGCTGGCGGGGTTCGAGACCCCGACCGAGGGGCATATTCTGCTGGCCGGGCAGGATATCGACCCGATCCCGCCCAACAAACGGGCGGTGAACATGATGTTCCAGTCCTACGCGCTGTTCCCGCACCTAAGCATCTGGGACAACATCGCCTTTGGCCTGCGCCGGGACAACATGCCCAAGCATGACCTGGAAGAGCGGGTCGAGGAAATGCTGCGCCTGACCCGGCTGGAACAGTTCGCCCGCCGAAAACCGCACCAGATTTCCGGCGGGCAAAGGCAGCGGGTGGCGCTGGCGCGGTCGCTGGCCAAGGCACCCAAGCTGCTGTTGCTGGACGAACCGCTGGGCGCGCTGGACAAGAAACTGCGGCAGGATACGCAGTTCGAACTGATGGATATTCAGGAAAAGACCGGCACCACCTTTGTCATCGTCACCCATGATCAGGAAGAAGCGATGACTGTCGCCAGCCGCGTGGCGGTGATGGATCAGGGCAGGCTGATGCAGGTCGCCACCCCGGATCGTATTTATGAAAACCCGAACTCGGTCTACGTGGCGGATTTCATCGGCGACGTGAACATCATCCAAGGCCGCGCGACGGCGAACGGGGAACAGACCTTTCAGATCGACTGGGCCGAGGGGCAGGCGCCGCTGACCGCAACCTCGGCAACCGATCTGTCGCACGGCCAGTCCTGCCACCTGGCGATCCGGCCCGAGAAGGTGACGATCTCGGTCGACCGCCCGGCAGATGCGATCAACGCCATTCAGGGCAAGGTGCATGACATCGCTTATTTGGGCAATCTGTCCACCTACCACGTTGAACTGGCAAACGGCACGATCATCAAGGCGCAAACGGCCAATACCCGCCGTATCTCGCGCCGGTCCTTTACATGGGAAGACCCGGTCTGGCTGTCCTGGACAGCAACCGCCGCGGTCCTGCTGGCAGACTGATGCGCCGCGCCCTGCTGATCGCCGTTCCTTATGTCTGGCTGCTGGCGCTTTTTCTGGTGCCGTTCTTCATCGTCCTGAAGATTTCGCTGTCGGACACCGAACTGGCGATTCCGCCCTATACCCCGACGCTGGACCTGTCGCAGGGATGGGCGGGCATCCGGGATTTCTTCAGCCAGCTGGACTTTGAAAGCTTCGTCTGGCTGACCGAGGACGATCTGTATTGGAAAGCCTACCTGTCCAGCGTCAAAATCGCGCTGATCTCGACCTTCTTCACGTTGCTGGTCGGCTATCCCATCGCCTATGGCATGGCCCGCGCCCCGGAAGAGTGGCGGCCGACGCTGATGATGCTGGTGATTCTGCCGTTCTGGACCTCGTTCCTGATCCGCGTCTACGCGTGGATGGGAATTCTGTCGAACGAAGGCTATCTGAACCAGTTCCTGCTGTGGACCGGGATCATCTCGACCCCGCTGACCATTCTGAACACCAACACGGCGGTCTATATCGGCATCGTCTATACCTATTTGCCGTTCATGATCCTGCCGATCTACTCGGCGCTGGAACGGATGGACGGCTCACTGATCGAGGCTGCCGAGGATCTGGGCTGTTCTCGCCTGCAGGCGTTCTGGCTTGTGACCATTCCGCTGTCGCGCCCCGGTATCATCGCGGGCTGTTTCCTTGTGATGATCCCGGTAATCGGTGAGTTCGTCATCCCGTCACTGCTGGGCGGGTCCGGCACGCTGATGATCGGCAAGGTGCTGTGGGAAGAGTTCTTCTCGAACCGCGACTGGCCGGTGGCCAGCGCCGTGGCGGTGGTTCTGCTGCTGATCCTGATCATCCCGATCGTGCTGTTCCAGCGCAACCAGCAGAAACAGACGGAGGCCGAGAAATGAACAGGCTGAGCTGGTTCAATACGGTCTCGCTGACGCTGGGCTTTGCCTTTCTGTATATCCCGATGATCATCCTGATCATCTTCAGCTTCAACGAAAGCAAGCTGGTGACGGTCTGGGCGGGTTTCTCGACCAAATGGTACGCCGAGGTGGTACAGAATCAGGCTTTTCTGGACGCCGCCTGGGTGACCGTGCGCGTGGCAGTGTTTTCGTCGACGCTGGCCACCATTCTGGGCACCGCCGCCGCGCTTGTTCTGGTGTGCGGCGGGCGGTTCCTTGGCCGCACGCTGTTTTCCGGCATGATCTACGCGCCGCTGGTGATGCCCGAAGTGATCACCGGCCTGTCGCTGCTGCTGCTGTTCATCGGCATCGGGCTGGACCGGGGTATCCTGACCATCGTGCTGGCCCATACGACGTTTTCCATGTGTTATGTCTCGGTTGTCGTCTCCTCGCGCCTTGTGACCTTTGATCAGTCGCTGGAAGAGGCCGCTTTGGACCTTGGCTGTTCCCCGGCACAGGCGTTCCGGCTGGTGACGCTGCCGATCATCGCGCCGGCGGTGATCTCGGGCTGGTTGCTGGCCTTCACCCTGTCGCTGGACGATCTGGTGATCGCGTCCTTCACCTCGGGCCCGTCGGCCACGACCCTGCCGATCAAGATATTCTCAGCCGTGCGTCTGGGGGTCAGTCCCGAGATCAACGCGCTTTCCACGATCATGATTGCGGTTGTCACGGTCGGCGTGATCACGGCATCGCTGGTGACAAAACGCGCGATGGTGCGCCAGCGGCAGGATGAGATGGCCGCCGCGCGCGCTGAATGAGGCGGATTTTCCCGGACTACACCTATGGTCCGGGCCCCCGCGACGGGTGCTGGTGGGATGAGACGATTGCCAGCCCCGACTGGCCCACCCATCAGGGCGATCTGCGCGTAGATACTGCCATAATCGGCGGCGGGTTCACCGGATTGTCCGCTGCGTTGCATCTGGCCGAAAGCGGGACCTCGGTCGCGGTGTTCGAGGCGGAAACGCCGGGCTGGGGCGCCTCGGGGCGCAACGGCGGGTTTTGCTGTCTGGGTGGATCGAAGCTGGATCATGCAACTCTGGCGCGCCGCGTTGGGCCTGTCGCTAGCGAAGGCTATGCGAGGGCCGAGGCGGAGGCCGTGCATCTGGTCTCCGATCTGCTGGCGCGCTATCGGATCGATGCCGACACCCATTCCCAGGGCGAAACCCAGCTTGCCCATTCCCGGCGCGCAATGGACAGGCTGCGCCGGGATGCAGAGGAAACAGGCACATTGCACGCGGCAAAGGACTTGCCAGCGCTGGGGCTGAGCGGGCCGTTTCACGGCGGTTACACGCTGCCGGTGGGCTTTGGCCTGAACCCGCGAAAATACCTGTTCGGTCTTGCCAGCGAGGCCCGATCTCAAGGGGCTGAGATGTTTCAGAGAAGCCCGGTTCTGAAGGTCGACAAAAGCGGGTCGGGGTTCGATCTGCGCACACCAACAGGTCGCGCTACAGCTGAAACGGTTCTGATCTGCACCAACGGCTATTCCAGCGAAGACATCCCGGCCTGGATGTCCGGTCGCTACATGCCCGCCCAATCCACGGTTCTGGTGACGCGCCCCCTGACCCCGGCCGAGCAGATGGCGCAGGGCTGGACCTCGGGTCAGATGTGTTACGACACCCGCAATCTGCTGCACTATTTCCGGCTGATGCCCGATGGGCGGTTCCTGTTCGGCATGCGCGGCGGGTTGCGGTCGTCCCCGGCCTCTGAGGCCGCGATCCGGCGCAAGGTTCAGCAGGACTTCCGGCGCATGTTCCCGGCGTGGTCCGGGGTCGAGGCAACGCATATGTGGTCGGGCTTGGTGTGCCTGTCCGGCAATCTGCTGCCCTATGTCGGGCCGGTCCCCGGGCAGGCGGGGATGTTTGCCGGGTTTGCCTATCACGGAAACGGCGTTGCGATGGGCACCTATTGCGGGCGGGCCCTGGCGCGGCTGGTGCTGGGTCAGAACAGCCAACTGCCCGCGCCTATGACGCAACCGCCCCGGCGTTTCCCCTTTGGCCGATGGCGCAGGGCACTGATGCCACCGCTCTACGCCCTGATGGCGCTGGCTGATCTGAGGTGACAGCGCGACTAAATCAGCGCCAGTTCCAGTTGCAGACCGTCGGCATAATCTGCCGCGCCGCGCTCGGCCCGCCACAGACAATAGGCGGCCATGCGCCAGGCAAACCAAGGGCGAAGAGTTTGGTACCGAGAGACAACCTCGGCATTGTCATAGGCCATCAGGAATTGCTGGATTTCCGCCGGGCTCAAAGGCGTTCCGCGATACAGGCGCTGCATCGCGGGGGACAGAAACAGCGCGAGGTCTTCGCACGGATCGCCCCTGGCCGGGCATTGCCAGTCAATCAGGGTCAGCCGGTCGTCTGAGACCAGAATGTTCCCCGCCACGGGGTCGCCGTGGATCAGACAGGTCTCGGAAGCCGGTGGTACATGAATTTCGGGGCGCTGATGCATAAGCGGTTTGGACGTATCGGATGTACAATCCGCCAATATACGCTGCCCGTGCGCCGCCAGATCCTCGCTGCCATTGCAGGCTTTTGGCAGGGGCATCGACACCGGTTGCGCATGCAGGTTGCGCAGCAAGACCCCCACCGCCTCGGGTCCTGCGCGCCAGGGCGATCCGGGCGCGTGGTCATAGAGAACCCAGTGATCGGTCCGGTATTGCCCCGTCGCGCGCAGGCGCGGCACAAAACCGGTGGGTTCAAGCGCTTGCAGGCATCCGGCCTCAAGCTCGGCATCGTTGCGGAACAACGGATTCCTCAGGTCGGTGCGATAGAGTTTCAGGACCTTGTCGCCATCCTCGCCTAGAACCTTCCAGACCTGATTGGTGCGCCCGCCATAGAGTGTTTCGAACCTCACGGCAGAGGTCACCAACCCCCGCGACAGAAGTTGCCGGGTCAGGTCGGACGGTGGATCGGGCAGGTCGGACAGCGGAGTTACCAATCGAGCGAGTCGGGATTTGCCAAGGTTTGACCCGTCCTGCCTGACAGATCAAGCGCCGGTTCTGACACCAGTGACGGAGGTGGCCTGAACCGCCAGACCGCCCTGCAGAGTCAGGATCACCGACCCTTCGGCGATCTGTGCTTCGATCACTTTGGAATAGGCCGCTGCCGGGGCTTCGGAAACAAGCTCATCCTTGCGATGGCTTTCCAGCGTCGCCGTGTAATTGCCCACAGGCAAAGGGTTGCCCTGCGCATCCGTACCGGCCCAGACAAATTCGGCGTCGGTTGCGGGCAGAGTCGCGCGGCTGACCTCATCCCCCTGATCGTCGCGCACGACCAGCGTGACCTCATCGGCGGTCGGGTCGGGCTGGGCGAACAGCGTGACCGGGGTACCGTCAAAGTGAAACCCTGAACCGGAGCGCACATCCATGCCGACCCAGTTGCCAAGATCCGCAAGATTGACGCTGCCCAGAGCCGTGGCCAGGGACGACAGCAAGTCGTTGGTCTGGACCTGCTGCTCGACCATCGAGAATTGCGCCAGTTGCGATGCGTAATCCGAAGCGTCCATCGGCTCTAACGGGTCCTGATTCCGCGCCTGCGTTGTCATCATCAGCAGAAACGTCTCAAAATCTGACGTCACCGCGGCGGTTTTGGACGCGGGGCCGGGCTGAGCGGCTGGCTGCACAGAGTGGGTTGGCGTGATCATGTGTTAAAGCCTCATATCAATACCGGTGGCCGGGGTGCTGCGCTGCGGATAGGTCGGCGCGCCGGCCTCGGCAAATTCCGTTTCAATGACCTGTCCCGGCTGGGAGTCGGGCTGGTCTTGATGCGACTCTGACGGCGTTCCCAGATCCAGCGAGAGGTCGCCAAATCCCAGTTTCTGAAACTCGGTCGTCAGAACCGCGATGTGTCGGCGCATCAGGTCCAGCGTCTCTGGCCGTTCCGCCATGATCGCCAGATGCAACCCGTCATCGCGTCCGTTCATGATGATCGACACGCGCCCCAGCTCCTCGGGGTTCAGGGCAATCTCGACCGCGCCGGACCCGGGCCGCGCGGTGATCGCAGCCGCCATCTGACCGGCGATAGCCCGCGAGATTTCCGCCCGCGCAATCGCCGAGGCCGCATTCGGTTGCGGGGCGATGTCGCGCGTAAGCTGCAGCAACTGCTCGGATCGGGTGTTGTTAAGCCCTTCGCTTTCAGAAACCTGCGGTGCGTCTTCTGTTTCGGCGGATTTCATGGATGCGGTTAGCTGCATCTGCGCGACCGTGGGGGGGTGAACCGGCAGGGCGGGTTTGGGCGATTCGACCGGTGTGGCAGAGGCCTGCGGGTTGCCGTGCCTGACGTCGATATCCGGGATAGGTTCATCTGGCGTTCCCATGGGAAGGGGCGTCTTGCCCACCACACCCAGTTCAACCTTTTGCGGAGCGTTGGCGTGTGACGGTTCGGCGATGAGGGGTGGTGCAGGCTGAGTCTGCGCAGCGACGGGCATGTCAGCACGCGACTCAGTCTGCGAGATGGCCAGACCGGCTTTGTCATGTACCATCTTCGCTTCAACCGGAACCTCAGGGGCCTGACTGTTGATTTGAGATGCCGCCACGGATCCCTCCGCGCCCTCGACCGGGGCGGGAGGCGTTTGGGCAAGCGCATCGGGAACCGGTTCGACGTCAACCTCAGCCGCTTCGATATTGGCATCCGCATGGGTAGGAACGGCTGTTTCCCCACCGGGTCCCGCAGAATCCGTAAGTGTTACCAAGGTCAGAACACCCTGAAAATCTGTGGACACTTCGGCCTCGCCGTCGTGCCGTTGCAGGACAGCGGGCTTTGCCGCCGTGGCTGGCGCTGCGGGTGTCAGGGTAAGAGGGTTGGGCATTTTGCTCCGGCTCCATCTGGTCTGACCGCAAACCTGACCGCAGGAAGTTACGTTTATTTTAACTGCTTTCGCCTTTGATCGAAAAAGTTCGATGCAATTTTCGGAGAAAGCAATGAAGGTTTCCGCACCCCCTCCGATGGCGCAAATGCCATCCCCCCCGGACAAGCTGCGGGCAGCGGCGGTTGAGCTTGAGGCCGCGTTTCTGGGCGAAATGCTGAAATCCGCCGGTTTGGGCAAAACGCGCCAGGCATTTGGTGGCGGGGCGGGCGAAGATCAGTTCGCGTCCTTTCTGGCGCAGCATCAGGCGCGGCAGCTGGCACAATCCGGCGGCGTCGGCCTGTCCGAGGTCATTTTCAAATCACTGATGGAGAACTCTGATGACGGCTGACCGCGACCTCTCGCTGATAAAGTCCCTGGAAGAATTGCTGGATCTCGAGCGTACGGCGCTTGTCGATGGGGACCTGGATCGTCTGACCCATATGGTGCCGGAAAAGGAAAAGCTGATCGGCGCGATCAACGATCTGCAGGTGCGGGACAGCGCACAGTTGATTCAGGTGCAGAAAAAGGTCGAACGGAATCAGGCTTTGCTGAACAGCGCTGCCGACGGGATTCGTGCCATTGCCGCCCGGATGGCCGAGCTGCGGCGGGTTCGGCAGGAATTCAGCACCTACGGGGCCGACGGGCAGCGCAGCGGGTTCACTGTGCGCGGCGCACCGAAGCTGGAAAAACGGGCATAGCGACCGGGTTGATTCAAATCCGAAATTTCCGGTCGGGGCGTCTTAGCACTCCGTTAGGAGATCGGGGCCAAAAGTGAGCCTGCACCTGAAACAGCAGGTGGCGCGAATGGCCCTATGGCATGTCGCACAGGTCAGAAAGACGCCAAGGCCCGCGAGGCGCGCGGGGTGAACAAGGGCAAAATGGCCCAAACCTGAAAGGATGACATCTATGTCCAGCATTCTGACAAACAATGGCGCAATGGTTGCGCTGCAGACCCTGAAATCGGTCAACAAGAACCTGGAAATGACCCAGAACGCGATTTCGACCGGCAAGGACATAGCAACGGCAAAAGACAACTCGGCCGTTTGGGCGATCTCGAAGGTCATGGAATCGGACGTCAAGGGCTTCAATGCGATCAAGGACAGCCTCGCACTGGGCGAATCGACCGTCGCAGTGGCGCGGAACGCATCGGAAACGGTCACTGACCTGCTGACGCAGATGAAGGAAAAGGTCATCGCGGCGCAGGAAGACAATGTTGACCGCGACAAGATCAACGCCGATGTGACCGCTTTGCGCAATCAGATTGAATCGGTTGTCGGGGCAGCGCAGTTCAACGGGCTGAATCTGGTCAACGGGGTGACGGGCGCAACAATCCTGTCTTCGCTTGACCGCGACAGTTCGGGCGCGGTGACGCCGAACACGATTTCGGTGGCGGCGCAGGATTTGTCGATTGGCGGTTATACGGCCAAGGCGGTTCTGGACGGTTCGACAGGTCAGACAACCGATGACGACACGGCCGGGTTCACGATGGACAAGGCGGGCGGCACTGGCAACATCGTGATCGACAGCTCGGTCGATAACTTTGCGGTTGGCGATTCGATTTCGATCACCGTCGGCGATCAGCGGGTGTCCTACACCGTTCAGGCCAGCGATCTGGAACCTTCGGGCACCTATGACGACGCTTACACGGATGCGCTGGTCGCGGTTGGCCTGAAGAACCAGATCGACGCGCTGGGCATCACCGGGGTGGCGGTCGATTACGACTCGGGCACGCCCAACACTCTGACCTTCGTGACCGGGGCGGCAACGGCAGGGGCGGATGCGGATCGTGACGTGACCGTTTCGGCGCAATTCACCAATGCCGGAGCCGGTGGTCTGGGCGCGCTAAGCTCGATCAACGTGTCTACCGCAGCCGGCGCGTCCGCAGCGCTTGGCACGATTGAAACCCTGATCGACAGATCGATCGATGCCGCAGCGGCGTTTGGGTCGGCGCAGAGCCGTATCGAAACCCAGAACGACTTTGTGTCCAAACTGACCGACTCGCTGAAATCCGGTATCGGCTCGATGGTTGACGCCAATATGGAAGAAACCTCGGCCCGTCTGCAGGCGTTGCAGGTGCAGCAGCAGCTGGCAACCCAGTCGCTGTCGATTGCCAACCAGGCACCGCAGTCGATCCTGTCGCTGTTCCGCTAATTCCGGAACCGGATCGGGGCGCGGTTTTTGCGCCCCGGTTCTGACTGCCTGATGACTGCTCATAGGAAGGATTGCACGTGACACCGCAAACGCTCGCCCATACCGCCTACGCCCAGACTGCCGCCCCGACAAGGACGCCGCGGGATACGGAGTATGAGGCGATTTCGAAAATCACCCGCCGTCTCAAGGCCGCAGCGGCCAGACAAAAGGCGGACTTTGCGGGATTTGTTCAGGCCGTGCATGAAAACCGACGTCTGTGGACCGTCCTGGCCACGGGGGTCTCGGATTCCGCCAACGCGCTACCCAATGACCTGCGCGCGCGCATATTCTATCTGGCCGAGTTCACGGAACGGCACAGCAGCCAGATTCTGGGCAATAACGCGACGGTTGATCCCTTGCTCGAGATCAACACCGCCGTTCTGCGCGGGCTGCGCCAAGCGGGGGCGATGTGATGAGTGGTTTGGTTCTTAAGCTGGCGCCGAAAGAAAGGGTTCTGATCAACGGCGTGGTGATCGAAAACGGCGACCGCCGCAGCCGGTTCTCGATCATGACACCGCAGGCGAACGTCTTGCGGCTGAAAGATGCCATTCACCCGGATGAGGTCAACACGCCAGTGCGGCGCGTGTGCTATGCCGCGCAGCTTGTCTTGTCCGGAGATACCGAGCCCGATCAGGCCCGCCAGCAATTGCTGCGCCGGGTTGAGGAGTTGAGCCAGGTTTTCACCGACGCGGACAGCCGCCGTGTTCTGGCCGAAGCAACGGATGCTTTGGTCGGAGAGCACTACTACAAATGCCTGAAATCCCTGCGGTCGCTGCTGTCCCGGGAAGAGCGGCTGATGGCCTATCAGCAATGAGTTTTCAGCCTGTCATACCCTCGGGCGGGCTGGTCGGCTGGCGGTTTCTGCAGCGAACCTATGATGCGCAGCTTCAGAGTTTTACGTCTTCGAATGTGAACGAGCGCGAAACCAAGTATTTTCTGGACAATATCGGCAAGGTCGAGACGGCTGGGGATTTGGTCTCGGATCGCCGGTTGCTGCAGGTCGCATTGGGTGCATTCGGGTTAGAGGGTGATCTGAACAATCGTTTCTTCATCCGGAAAATTCTTGAAGACGGTACAAATGCGCAGGACGCGCTGGCCAACCGGTTGTCGGATAAACGGTACCGCGAATTCTCTGACGCGTTTGGCTTTGGCCCCGGTGAGGTCAGGAAAACCGGCCTGACCACGAATATGGAAAAGGTCGCGCAGGATAGTCTGGTCACGCGGTTCGAGGTTTCGGTGGGGGAATCCGATGAAACGATGCGCATCTCGCTATACGCCCAGCATAGGCTGTCGGACCTGGCCCGGGGCGATGCGAGTGTGGATACGAAATGGTTCGACCTGATGGGCCTGCCGCCGCTGCGCAGCATGATGGAAACCGCCCTCGGCCTGCCGCCATCCTTTGCGCAGCTGGATCTGGATACTCAGTTGGGTGAGTTCAAAGACAGGCTGTCCCGTCTCACCGGCTCAGACGATCTGGCGCAGTTCGCGGACGAGGAGGCAATCGGGAAACTGACCGACACCTATCTGGCACGCAGTCAGATCGCGCAATTGCAAAGCAATGTTTCTCCGGCTCAGACGGCTTTGATTCTGTTGGGCGCAGCTGGGTGAGCCAATTTGGCTACGACGCGGAAAACCAATGCTGGCACATAACTCATGCCGAACATAACGCGTCCAGCCGCTTTCGGCGGGTCGCGCCATAAATCCGATGGATCAGTGACATCCGCCCCGTTCGTCACGCGTCCAGAACAGCATCTGCCGAGGTTCGCAGCGCATAGCTGGTAACCGGTTGCGACACGTTATGCAGTTTGACCTCGCCCAGCGGCAGGGCATTGGAGCAGGCAGGTTCGATGTCTTCGGACACAACAATGCGATGGCTGACCGTTTTGCCGTATTCCCCCAAACGGGCGGCTATGTTGGCGGCCTGACCGATGACGGTGAAATCGAGACGTTCGCGAGAGCCCACATTGCCATAGGTCACACGGCCATAAGCGAGGCCGATCGAGCAATCGCAATGAACCTCGGCTCCGGCTTCCCGCAGCTCGCCCAGTTTTTCGACGATCCCAATGGCCGTGCGTTGGGCATTGACGCGGGCCGCCCCTTCGTTTTCGCCGGATGGGAACACCGCCAGCACAGCGTCGCCGATGAACTTCAGCACTTCGCCGCCATTGGCATGGACGATTTCGGACACGGTTTCAAAGAACTCATTCAGCAGATTGATATAGGCGGTCCGGCCCAGCCGTTCTTCCAGACTGGTCGAATTGCGCAGATCGCAGAACATGATCGCGGCATCGATCTCATCACCGTCGCCGCGCCGGATCTCACCGCCCAGCACCCGCGCGCCCGAGCGTTTGCCCACATAGGTCTCGAGCAGAACCTGCGCGTTTTCGCGCTGCATGAACACTTCGTAATAGCGGGCGATCACCGTCGAGCATTCGAATACCAGCCCCAGATTCTCGGTGGTGAAGCCATCGGGATGATCGCAGGTCAGGGTCAGCACATTGGTCCGTCCGTCCGAGAAAGACATCGGCATGGCGACGTAATCGGTGGCCCCCTTGGCGCGCAGATCCTCGATGATGGGGAAACTGTTATGCGGATTGTCGTCGTTCACCCGCTGGCGGACCCCGCCCAACCCGTTCGAGACATGCCGCAGCGGGCTGTTGATAAAGGCCGGGTGATCGTAAATTTCATAGGTCGGCGCGCGGGTCAGAATCTCGGCCTGATCTTTTTCCCAGATATAGTGTTTCCCCGCGATCAGAGGGTGCAGGGACCAGGCCAGAATGCTCAGGCGCTGAATGGCGATGCCGTGTTCCAGCATCTTTTCGGCCAGCGCCTTGGTAAAGGCTTCGGGCGTGTCCGACAGCGACGCGCCGCGCATCAGCCAGTCGATCAGAGGCCCGCTGATATTCCCGTCATCGGGTTCGCGCAGGCGGTTCTCGCCCAGATCGATGTCGGTATAGGCGCTGGACATGAAACCGATATGGCCCTGGATAGCCACGCTTTCGGGCAGCGCCTCTTCATAGGCCCAGACGCAATTGGCCAGCCGCTCGCCGGCCAGTTCGATATCGTGATAGGTTGCCGTGCCTTTGAACGGGCAGAAGGTCTGCAACTCGGTCTCTTCGCTCAGCTCGACAAGAACGTCCTTGCGGGGGATGTAGATCGTCGGCTGCAGGCGCGTTTCATACATCACCTTGGCGTCTTCGCTTTCGGCCAGAAGGATATCATCGCGGTAAACGGCGATCCTGCCATTCAGCCGCTCTACTGAAATCTCATAGCCTTTGAGTTTAGGTGTGGCGTGGACGTTCATCATCGACCTCCCTTGCCCGGAGTCTTTCTAGAATGGGTCTTCGGGGGAACTATTCCAAGGGGGATAATGCGAAATTTGCCAATCGGGAGCGTGCGAAGCGCGCCCTCAGACCATTTGGATAACGTCCTTTTCGATGGACAGCATATAGCCCTTTTTGGCGATATTCTTGACCAGCAGCTCACTGACCATCTGGTTGCCCAGCGCATCGCGCAGCCGCTTGATCCGCGTGGCCCCGGCGGCCTCGTCACAATCGGCGGCGTCGCGGCCCGAGATCATCGCCTCGATCTGCGCGCCCGACAGCACCTCGTCATCCAGCCGGGATTCGGCCAGAACCGACAGGGTTTCCATCGCGGCAGTGGTCAGTTTGAAATCCATATTGTTCAGGTAAACGGTGTTTTCCTCGCGGCTGATCAGCAGCGAAGTGACCTGAATGCCGGTGCGTTCGATCTGGGCCATGCGCCGGTTCAGCAGGACCAGCATTACCAGAAACACCAGCGCCGAGATCATCATGGCGCAGGCAAAGACCAGCAGCACGTAAATCACCATGCGATAGCTGGACAGGGTGTCGGCAAAGGCGGTGCCCGATTGCGCGAGGATTTCCAGCAACCGGATTTCGGCCTGCGAAGTCAGGTCGCTTTCCACGAACAGACGCTCCACCCGCGCGTTGAAGGCGTTGGCATCGGGCAGGGTGGCAAACAGGAACACGGCGGCGGTGATCAGAATCACGACGATGGCTGCAAGGCCCAGACCAACCAGCCGAACGCCGGACCGCCGCGCCTCAGTAACGGAGATAGAATTTTCCGGCATTGGCCTTCCTTTGATCCAACCCTTCCGGCCCAAACACGGACTGGACGTTCAGCAAGGTCCAGCCCGACGCTTTCAGGCGCTGGGCGACCTCGTTCTTTGCCTGCCCCTTGTTGCAGGACGACACCTGCATCACGCCATAGTGCAGGCGCAGCGGATTGTCCTGTTTGGCCTTGTAATCCGCATAGCAATCCGCGGCGGAGGCGGCAGAGCCAACCGATATCAGGGCCACCACGGCCAGAGAAGAGATGATCTGTTTCATAGGCCGCATCCTGCGCATGGCTTGGGCGGATATTCAATAACCCAAGGGGTTTGCGGGGCCTGATATCGGATAACAAATCCCCGTTATTGCTTGTCTGCAGGGGGTGGGCCCAGTGTCGGTGCAACAAATACGCGGCCCGAGGCAGGTCGCCCAATCACTCGAAAGGACAGGTGCCATGCATAAGAAATTTATCGCTCTGATCATTGCGGCCGCCGTTGCCGTAACCGGGATTTCAGCCTCACAGGCGCGGGCAGCGGATACCGGGGATATTCTGACCGGGCTCGCCGCGATTGCGATCCTTGGGGCCGCCGTCAATCATTACTCCAAGGACAGGCGCGAGGATAAGGTCGAGCGGCATTACCACAATCACGTGTACCAGGAGCCCAGGAAGAAGCGCCACAAGTCCAAGCGGCTGCCCAAACGCGTAAAGCGTTACGACATCCCGCAGCGCTGCCTGCGCACCTACGAAGGATATGGCAATCGCCCGCTGCTGCGGCCGAAATGCCTGAACAAGCATTACAAACATGCCAACAGCCTGCCGCAACAATGCAAGGTTGGTTTCTGGAATGGCCACAAGGTGAAGCGGGCCTATGAACCCGCATGCCTGCGCCATCACGGATACCGTGTGGTTTACTAGTACCTATTTCGAGCAGGAGCGGTGCCACAGAAGCACCGTTACGGGAGAGGGCGGCGCAAGCTGCCCTCTCTTTTTTTGCTTGCGGTGTCGGGCGAAACGCGGTTTGCCGGGGGGATGAGCTTGCCGAATCTTGATCTGGAACAGGCGCTGCTGTCGCGTGGCCATACCCGCATCGCCGGGGTGGATGAGGTCGGGCGTGGCCCCCTGGCCGGGCCGGTGGTGGCCGCCGCCGTCATCCTGAACCCGCAGGACATTCCCGACGGGCTGAATGATTCGAAGGCACTGACCGCCAAGCGGCGTCTGGCATTGGATGACGCCTTGCGCGCGCGGTCCGAATTTGCCGTGGCCGAGGCGTCGGTGGCCGAGATTGATGAGATGAACATCCTGCGCGCCTCGCATCTGGCGATGGTGCGGGCGGTCGCGGCGCTGGACCCCGCCCCGGATTTCCTGCTGATCGACGGCAACATGATTCCGCGCGGCATGAAGATCCCGTCTCAGGCGGTGGTCAAAGGGGATGCGCGGTCGGTGTCGATTGCGGCGGCCTCGATCATCGCGAAAAACTGGCGCGATCAGCGGATGGTGGATTTAGCGCAACAGCATCCCGGCTACGGGTGGGAGACAAACGCAGGCTATCCGACAAAAATGCATCGCGAGGCGCTGCGAAATCTCGGCGTGACCCCACATCATAGACGTTCGTTCAAACCGGTCCACAATATCTTGTATCAAGAGTAAATCGTAAGTCGCTGATTCAAAAAAGAATTTGACGGCGAATCGTCTTTGACTCATCCTTGTCTCAACCAAATGAGCGCAAAAGCGCCGTGGACACTTGAGGCAGTGATATGACAACGACCACCAAAAAGGGCGCAAAGGCGCTCCCTTTAAACATGATTCTATCCGGGGACTGCATCGAAGCGATGAACAGTCTGCCCGAGGCGTCGGTTGACCTGATTTTCGCGGACCCGCCCTATAATCTGCAACTGAAAGGGCAGTTGCACCGGCCCGATAATTCTCAGGTGGATGCGGTTGACGATCACTGGGATCAGTTTTCCAGCTTCGGGGCCTATGATCAGTTCACCCGCGACTGGCTGAAGGCGGCGCATCGGTTGCTGAAACCCAATGGCGCGATTTGGGTGATTGGCTCTTATCACAACATTTTCCGCGTCGGCTCGGCCCTGCAGGATGCGGGGTATTGGATTCTGAACGATGTCGTGTGGCGCAAGTCGAACCCGATGCCGAATTTCCGTGGCAAGCGCTTTACCAACGCGCATGAGACGATGATCTGGGCCAGCAAGCGCGAAGGCGCGAAATATACCTTTAACTACGAGGCGCTGAAGGCGCTGAACGAAGGCGTGCAGATGCGCAGCGACTGGGTTCTGCCGATCTGTACCGGGCATGAGCGCCTGAAAGATGAAAACGGCGACAAGGCGCATCCGACGCAGAAGCCGGAATCGCTGCTGCACCGGGTCCTGATCGGCTCGACCAATCCCGGCGATGTGGTGCTGGACCCGTTCTTTGGCACCGGCACCACCGGCGCGGTTGCCAAGATGCTGGGGCGCGAGTTCATCGGCATTGAGCGCGAGGAAAGCTATCGCAAGGTCGCCGAAAAGCGCATCGCCAAGGTCCGCAAGTTCGACCGCGAGGCGCTGGAGGTCAGCGCCAGCAAACGCGCCGAGCCGCGCGTGCCCTTTGGTCAGTTGGTCGAACGCGGCATGCTGCGTCCGGGTGAGGAACTGTATTCCATGAACCAGCGCCACAAGGCCAAGGTCCGCGCCGACGGCACGCTGGTCGGCGATAACGTCAAGGGTTCGATCCATCAGGTCGGCGCGCATCTGGAAAACGCGCCCTCCTGCAATGGCTGGACCTATTGGTGCTTCAAACGCGATGGCAAAACCGTGCCTATCGACGTGCTGCGCCAGCAGATCCGGGCCGAGATGCACAACTGATTTCCAGAACACCGCCGGTGCCTGTGGCCTGACACAAGGCACTACGCCTTGCCCCGCCGTTTTCGGCGGGGTCTTTTGTTTTCATCCTATTGGTGATTGCATAAGGCACCCCTGACAGACCCCGCGAAAGGCGCAGGCCATGACTGACAGCACCGCAGGCGAATCCCGCTTCGGCAGGTTCTTTGTCACCCAGCCGGACAAGTACGACCTGGACAATAAATATACCGAGGCCGTCCTTGAACGGCACAAACGCGAAGGGCTGGAACTGGCCGTGCGCGCCCGGTGGATCGCGATGGGGCTGACCGGAGTTCTGCTGATCTATCTGAACCCGCACCCCGAGGTGCTGTGGTATCACTTCATCCTGCTGCTGATCTGCGGCAACGGCTGGCTGATCCGCCGCGCGGGCCGGGTGGGGCAATCGCGGACCGAACTGTTGCTTATCTTCGTCGATCTGCTGATCATGACCCTTGGTATGATCATTCCCAACCCGTTCAGCGACGATGTACGGCCTTTGGCGATGCAGTACCGGTTCGATAACTTCCAGTATTTCTTCATCATTCTGGCGGCGGGCACACTGGCCTATTCCTGGCGCACGGTGATCGCCATCGGGTCCTGGACCGCCATGATGTGGACCGTTGGCTGGATCATCGCGTGGTGGGTGGCGACCCCGATACCGGGCATCAGCGAACGGGTGGCGCAGGCTTTGCAGGGCTACCCGGATGTGGCGGACCTGCTGGATCCGAACAGTTTCATGGTGTCTCAGCGCATTCAGCAGGTCATCGTCTTCGTGATGGTGGCGGTGACGCTTGGGGTATCGCTGCGGCGGCTGAACAACCTGCTGATGACCAATGCGGGGCTGGAGCGGGAAAGGGCGAACCTGTCGCGCTATTTCTCGCCCAATGTGGTCGAGGAGCTGAGCCAGAATGACGAGCCGCTGAAACAGGTGCGCAAGGAGAACATCGCCGTCCTGTTCATCGATATCGTCGGCTTCACCCGGTTTTCTGCTGGTCGCGATCCGTATGAGGTGATCGAGATTCTGCGCGGATTTCATGCCCGGATGGAGACCGAGGTGTTCCGGCATCACGGCACCCTGGACAAATATCTGGGCGACGGGCTGATGGCGACTTTTGGCACGCCGGTCCCGACGCCGCTGGACGCGACAAATGCGATCTCGTGCGCGCGGGCGATGGTTGCGGCCATCGAGCGCTGGAACACCGAGAGACGCCGGAATGGCGAGCCCGAAATCAATGTCGGGATCGGTGTTCACTACGGGCCTGTCGTGTTGGGAGATATTGGGGCCAACCGGCTGGAATTTGCGGTGATCGGGGACGCGGTGAATGTGGCGGCCAAGCTGGAAGCGATGACACGTTCGCTGGGCACCCGCGTTGTCATCAGCGACGCCCTGCGCAATCAGGCGGTCAGCGAAGGCCCGGCGGCGCAGACGGTGATTGAGGGGTTCGAGTCCCGCGCCGCGCTGGCCGTGCGCGGCGTCGAAGGCCCAATGGATGTGTGGGTGATCTGAACCCCTCCCGCCGGGCAGCGCGCCGCGGTCACGCGTTTGGCTGCGGGTTGAGCGCCTTGTTGTAGGGGTGCCAGTCGGTGATTTCGGGGTAATATTGCCGCCGCCATGCGCGCACCCTGGGGTTCATGACCCGGCGCCACAGAGGCGGGATCATCGCGGCCACGGTCATGACCGGATAGCCATAAGGCAATTGCGGTGCGGTATCCGGTGTGTGGTGTTGCAGCAGCGGAAAGCGGCGGCTCGGTTTGTAATGGTGGTCCGAGTGCCTTTGCAGGTTGATCAGCAGCCAGTTGGACGCTTTCTGCGAGGCATTCCAAGAATGGCGCGGCAGGACATGTTCGTATTTGCCTTCGCCCATGTGCTTCCGGGTCAGGCCGTAATGTTCGACATAGTTGACCAGTTCCAGCTGCCAGATGGCGACGCCGGCCTGCAGCAGGAACAGGCCCAGCCCGGACCAGCCGCCAACCAACAGCGCCAGCAGCATCATGCCGCCTTGTAGCGCCCAGTATCGCCAGAACGGATTTGCGCGGTCGGTCCAAGGACGGTCCTTGCGCGCCAGTTTGGCCCGTTCGGCCCTGAAAGCCGACGCCAGACATTGCCAAAGAACACGGGGATAGAAGCGGTGGAACCCCTCGTTATAGCGGGCGGTGACCGGATCGCGCGGGGTACCGACATAGCGGTGGTGGACCAGCAGATGTTCGGACCGGAAGTGGGAATACAGCACCATGGCCAGAAGGACATCGCCCAGCCAGCGCTCGAACCGCGATTTCTGGTGCATCAGCTCGTGGCTGTAGTTGATCCCGATGGTGCCCGAGATTACGCCCATCCCGAAAAACAGCCCGAGCTTCGCCGCAATCGTCAGGTGATCGGCGCGGGTCGCGTACCAGAGCAGGCCGTACAGGGTCAGGAACTGCACCGGCACCCACAGTTTGGTCAGCAGGATGTACCAGCGCAGCACCCCGTCGGGCGTCTCGGGGTCGGCGTTTTGCAGGTTCAGCCCGGTCAGGCGGTCAAGCACGGCAAACGCCCACCACGTGGACAGCGGCACCAGCAACACCCATCCGCCGCCCGCCACGGCCGTTGCCAAGATCAGCGGGATCAGCAGGAAGGACAGCCAGAAGGGCAGCGCCGAGTGCCAACGTGACAGGGTGTCTGATGCGATCATTACGGTGCTCCGAAAGGATGCGGTCAGCCTATCCCTGACTGACCAGTTTGCACAGCGGCCTGGTGGCCGCGCCAGAGGTCATGGGCCTTGCGCATCACAGTGGGCAGGTCGCCGGGTTTGAAACTGTGTTTGTCCAGCACGGTCAGCCCCTCGGGGCAAATGCCTGCAGGCAATTCTGCGGTCCAGATGCTTAACACAAGGTGAAAATGCGTGAAGGTGTGCCGCACCTCACCCGGCAGGACGCGCCAGTTGGCGGGAAAGGGCGGGGCCTCGGACGGGGTGTCGGACCAGTCCGAGCCCGGCCAGCCGAGCATGCCGCCCAGCAGGCCCTTGTCGGGACGGCGTTCCAGCAGCATTGCGCCATTTGCGCTGCGGGCGATGTAGACATGTCCGAACCGGGTGGGTTTGGGCTTTTTCGGCGTTTTCTTCGGCAAGTCCGCCTGAGTTCCGGCCACCCGCGACAGGCACGGATCGCGCAAAGGACAGATGCCGCAGGCCGGGGATTTGGGCGTGCAAATGGTCGCGCCCAGATCCATCACCGCCTGCGAGTAATCGCCGGGCCGCTTCGTCGGGGTCAGCGCTGCGGCTTTGTCCTTGAGCGCAGGTTTCGACCCCGGCAGCGGGTCGTGGATGTCGTAAAGCCGGGCCATGACCCGTTCGACATTGCCGTCCAGCACCGTCTCGGGCCGGTCAAAGGCGATGGCCGAGATCGCGGCGGCGGTATAGGGCCCGATGCCCGGAAGCTGCAACAGCGCATCATGGGTGTCGGGGAAGCACCCGCCATGCTCATCCGCCACCACCCGCGCGCATTTCAGCAGATTGCGGGCGCGGGCGTAGTATCCCAGCCCGGCCCATTCGCCCATGACCTGATCGTCCGGCGCGGCTGCCAGCGCTTCGACGGTTGGCCAGCGGGTGGTGAACCGGGTGAAGTAGTCGCGCACGGCGGCCACGGTGGTTTGTTGCAACATCACCTCGGACAGCCACACGCGGTAAGGGTCGGGTTGCACCCCGGCCCTGCGGTCTGCCGGACCTACACGCCACGGCATGTCGCGCGCGTGGCGGTCGTACCAGTCGAGCAGGGCGGTGCTCACGTCAAATTCACCGATGTCACGCAAGTTTTATTCATCTCTCTGTCGGGTTTCGCTGGCACCTGCCGGTCTGCCCATTACAATAGTGGCGCAGGAGTTGGAAACCAGATGCAGCGCAGACGTTCTTCGACCCGCGGGTTCAAACGCACCGCGACTTTGCTGAACGACCAGATTCGGCGCGCCGGGGAAACCCGCGGCTTTGCCGTATCGCGCCTGTTGACACATTGGGCCGAGATTGTCGGGCAGGACACCGCCGCCATCGCGCGCCCGGTGAATGTGGGCTATGGCCGGGGCGGCATGGGCGCAACCCTGACGGTACTGACCACCGGGCCGCAGGCCCCGATGCTGGAGATGCAGAAGGATCAGCTGCGCCACAAGGTCAACGCGGTCTACGGCTACAACGCCATCAGCCGCATTCGCATCACCCAGACCGCTCCGACCGGATTTGCCGAGGGGCAGGCCAGTTTCGACCACAAGCCGAAACAAGCAAAACCTGAAATTGCACCCGAAATCGCAGCCGAGGCTGACAATGTGTCGCGCGACGTAAACGACAGTGATTTGCGCGCTGCCCTTGAACGTCTGGGCCGCAACGTTTTATTCAAGCAGAAACGCTGAGAAAGGGCCGAGAATGAGCCGTATTGCAACCGGAATCTGTGCGGCTGTCGCCGTGGCCGCAGGCGGCTACTGGCTGTCGCTGTCGAACTCTACCCCCGCCTATCCGCTGGTCAGCAGCGCCGAGGCGCAGGAGGCTGATCTGGACACCTCGACCATCGTCGAGATGGTGCAGGGGGCCGAGGATGCGCCGGTCGAGATCATCGAATACGCATCCTACACCTGCCCGCATTGCGCGAATTTCCATCAGGGGGCGTATAAGCAGCTCAAGAAGGATTTCATCGACACCGGGAAGGTCAAGTTCATCTACCGCGAGGTGTACTTTGACCGCTACGGCCTGTGGGCCTCGATGGTGGCGCGCTGCGGCGGCCCCGAGAAGTTCTTTGGTATCACAGATCTGATCTTTGAAAACCAGTCGGAATGGATCAATGCCGGTGGTGATGCGGAGATCGTGGGTGAATTGCGCAAAATTGGCCGTCTTGCCGGGATCGACAATGATCAGCTTGAGGCCTGCTTGCAAGATAGCACTCGCGTGGAAACGTTGGTGGCCTGGTATCAGGAAAACAAGGAACGCGACGGGGTGCAGGCAACGCCCTCTTTCGTGGTGAACGGCAAGATGGTTTCGAACCAGTCCTATGAGGATTTCAAGGCGCAGATCGAAGAAGAACTGGGCAGCTAAGCCCGTTTCCAACGATCCCGGCCGGTCCCTGCTAGGGTGCAGGGGCCGCCTTCAACAGCATGTCTTTGACCTTGTCGGCCTCGTCCACACGCAGACGCACCGGCAGGGTCAGCACCTTGTTGCGAAAGGCAGGCGGCAGGCGCACGGCGTCTTTTTCCGTCGTGACCATCTGCGCACCCAACTGCCGCGCGTCGTTTTCCAATCGTGTCATGAGCGCCTGCGTCAGCGGCTGGTGATCGTCCAGCGCTTCGGCCCTCATAAGCTCGGCCCCTTGCGTGCGCAGGGTCTGGAAAAACTTCTCCGGATGCCCGATCCCGGCAAAGGCCAGAACCCGGGTATCGCCCCAGTCCATTCCGGTTTGCAGCGGCTCCACGGCACCCCGCGCGTGCGGCACCGTCAGTTTGGCGCTCCAGTGGTCGGCAAACACCGTTTGAGCCGGGGCGTCACCCAGCGACAGGACCAGATCGGCGCGCTGCAGCCCGGCGTCGACCGGTTCCCGCAGGGGCCCCGCAGGCAGGCACAGCCCGTTGCCAAATCCGCGCTGGGCATCCACCACGATGATCGAAAAGTCCTTGGCGACCGAGGGGTTCTGGAACCCGTCATCCAACAGGATCGCGGTTGCCCCGTCAGCAGCAGCGGCGCGCGCCCCGGCGGCGCGGTCCTTGGCGACCCAGACCGGGGCGAACATCGCCAGCAACAGCGGTTCGTCGCCGACCTGCGCCGCCGTATGTTTGGCCGGATCGACCCGCACCGGGCCGTCCAGCGAACCGCCATGGCCGCGGCTGACGACATGGGGCGCGTGTCCGCCGCTGCTGAGCTGTTCAATTGCCCAGATCACGGTTGGGGTTTTCCCTGTCCCGCCCGCGTTCAGATTGCCGACGCAGATCACCGGAACGCCGGGCCGGATACCCTGACCAGACGCCACCCGCCGGGCCGTGGCCGAGGCATAGAGCCTGCCCAGCGGGGCCAGAAGCCGCGCGCGCAGGTCCAGCCGGTCCGGGGCGGTGTTCCAGAACTCAGGTGCCCGCATCTTGTGCACTCCGTTGGTCCAGCGTTTCCTGCACCATATCGATCAACAGGTCCGCCTGCGGCGCGCCTTCGGTAATCATCTGCCACCCGGCCAGCGCCATATCCGCCGCCCGGTCCGGGGCCAGAAGCGCTTCGACCGCATCGCCCAGTTCGGTGGCGGTTCGCACCTCCTGCGCCGCATC
Source organism: Ruegeria sp. F5 (assembly GCF_056533845.1). Classification (NCBI taxonomy): domain Bacteria; kingdom Pseudomonadati; phylum Pseudomonadota; class Alphaproteobacteria; order Rhodobacterales; family Roseobacteraceae; genus Ruegeria; species Ruegeria sp. F5. Next base: position 77,723 of record NZ_JBQFOU010000012.1, read on the forward strand.
GACCTGTTTCAGGCGATTGTACATCTCCTGATACCGATGCACAAAAGGACCGTGGATGATGGCCGAACCCAGCGCGATGGCCTCGAGCGGATCGTGCCCGCCTGCACCGCGTTCCAGCGAGCTGGCCATGAAACTGACCGACGACACGCGGTGCCACAGGCCCAGATCCTCGGGTTCCGAGGACAGGATGACCTGCGTGGTATCCTCGATCGGCGTGCCGTCGTCCCAGTTGGCGCAGCGCAGGTCCATCGCCTCGAGCCGGCGGTGCAATGGCGCGGCCTCGCCGGTATCAGCGACATGCAGGATCAGCGCCAGACGGGGCAGAACCCGCAGGGCCTGACGGTGGGCGCTGAGGACCGAGATGAACTCTTTGTCGATCACCCCGGCGGCCAGCCAGACCGGGCGTCCGGCAAAGGCGTGAGTGATTTCGATCAGCTCGTCCTCGGGCCAGGATCGGGGGATCGGGCTGATCTGCAGCGGCGGGGCCTCGGCCACTTTGGTCGAGGTGACGCCAAGCCGCCGGATCTGGCGCGCGGCTTCTGCCGTTGGCGCAAGGATGGTCTGGAAACAGTCGAACGTGCATCTGGCGATATCGGGCAGCCACCGCACGCCCAGCGGGACCGTGATGTCCGGCTGTGCCTCGGTCAGGACCATCGGAATGTCGTGTTCATCGGCGCGGGTGATCAGGTTCGGCATCAGGCCACCGCCAACCCAAAGCGCCATGTCGGGCCGCCAATGATCCAGAAAGCCGCGTGTCGTTCGTGCGTTGTCCACCGGCAGGGCGACCAGCGGATAGGCGCTGCCTGTCCAGCGGTTCAGATCGGCATCCGGCGGCGCGGTCAGAAGAACCGAAATCCCCGGGCGGGTTTGCTGCAGGCGCTGGCAGAAATCGCACACCGCGCGCAGCCGGTCCTGCGCGGCGACATGCACCCACAGCACTTCGCCCTCGGGACGCGGCAGATCGTAGTGCCCGGCGGCGTTCGGCCCGTTCCAGGACAGAATCCGGTAGGCCGCAAGGCTCAGAGAGCGCGGCTTGCTCATGCCCCGATCCCGGGGCCGTTCGGGTCGAGCAGCGCGAATATCTGCGCGTGCAGGCCGGCGCCCATGCCAATCACGCCGTTCAGACGCGGATGGGCATTGTTGAACCGCAGCGGCTGGCCGGTTCTGTCGGTGCATATGCCCCCGGCTTCGCGAATGATCAGATCTCCGGCGGCGATGTCCCATTCCCAACTGGGCCGCAGTGTCAGCATCCCGTCGAACCGCCCCTGCGCCACCAGCGCCATGCGATAGGCCAGCGAGGGGCGGTAGGCGCGTTTGAATTCGGGAGCCTGCCCCTGATGCCAATGATGCGGATCAAGGTTGGGCCGTGCCGCCAGTACTTCCGCTTGTGCCAAAACAGCCTCGTCCGAGGCCTGCAGAGGCTGTCCGTTCAGTGTCGCCCCCTGACCCTCGGCGGCGGCATAAAGCAGGTCGCGCAGGGGCAGGTACACAACGGCGGCAGTCACCTCGCCCTTTTCGGCCACCGCCAGCGAATGCGCCCATGTGCGGGACCCTTCGGCAAAGCTGCGGGTGCCGTCGATCGGGTCGATCACAAACACATGGTCGCGGGTCAGGCGGTCGGCAGTGTCCTCGGTCTCTTCGCTCAGCCAGCCATAACCGGGCCGGGCTGCGGGCAGCCGCTGTTCCAGCATCGCGTTGACGGCCAGATCGGCCTCGGTCACCGGACCGGCCCCGCCGGGCTTGTCCCAGCGCTGCGCCTGCGCGCCGGAATACCGGGTTGCGATCTTGCCCGATTCCAGCGCGGCTTCGATCAGCAGGGGCAGGTCAGTTGCCGGCAAGTGTCATCCCTTCGATCAGCACCGACGGCACGACGCGCGACAGGTAGGTCCGCGCGTCATTGGCCGGGATGATCCGTTTCAGCATGTCGCGCAGATTGCCCGCGATGGTGCATTCGTTGACCGGATAGGCGATCTGCCCGTTTTCGACCCAGAAACCTGATGCGCCACGGGAATAATCGCCGGTATTTGGGTTGATCGTCGATCCGATCATCGACGTCACCAGCAGCCCAGTGCCCATATCGCGCAGCAGGTCGGCCCGGCTGTGCGTGCCTTGCGTCAGGCTCAGGTTCCAGTTGCTGGGCGAGGGCGGGCCGGACACCCCGCGCGTGGCATTGCCGGTCGAGGTCATTTTCAGCTTGCGGGCGCTGGACAAATCCAACGTCCAGCCGGTCAGCACTCCGTTTTCGACAATCGCACGGCGACGGGTCGGCAGCCCCTCGGCATCGAAAGGGCGAGAGCCCGAGATGCGCGGGCGGTGGGGGTCTTCGATCAGCGACAGGTGCTTGGGCAGAACCTGTTCGCCCAGACTGTCCTTCAACCAGGACGCCCCGCGTGCGATGGCCGCGCCGTTGCCGGCGGCCAGCAGATGCCCGATCAGCGAAGATGAGATGCGTTCGTCAAACAGAACCGGGAAGCTGCCGGTGGCGGGCTGGCGCGCGCCAACCTGTTCCACGGCACGTTCACCTGCAGTGCGCCCGATCTGGTCAGGCGCGCGCAGGTCGGACTGAAAGGTCCGGCTGTCGCCGTCATAATCCCGCTCCATCCCGGTGCCTTCGCCCGAGATCGCAACGCAGGAGGTCGAGCGGCTGCTGCGCTCGTACCCGCCGGAAAAGCCATTGGTTGCGGCCAGATGGACCCGGTGCGTGCCATAGCCGGCGGCGGCGTCCGAGACCTGCGACACGCCCTCAACCGCCAGCGCTGCGGCCTCGGCGGCCAGCGCATCCCGCATCAGCGCCTCGGCGGTGGGTTCGGGGGTCGGGTCGAACATCTCGAGCGCCTGCATGTCCCAGTTCCTGGCCAGCTGGTCGCTTGCAGCCAGCCCGGTGAACGGGTCCTCGGGCGCCTCACCGGCCATCGCAACGGCACGTTCCGCCATCGCGGTCAGCGTTTCCGGGCGGCTGTCCGAGCTTGAGACGATGGCCTGCCGTTTTCCCAGAAACACGCGCAACCCCAGATCGGTGCCTTCGGACCGTTCCGCATGCTCCAGCGTGCCGCCGCGCACCTCTACCGAGACCGAAGACCCGTCGATGACAATCGCATCAGCCGCTTCGGCCCCCGCCTTGCGGGCTGCGTCCAGCAGGTTGTGGCTGATCTCTTCTGGTGTTCGGGTCATGTCGCCTCCGGAATGATTGCACAGGACGTAGCCCCGGACCGCCCGCCCCGCAAGACCTGTGAACCGATTGAAGTATGAACAAATCCTGTGGAAACCCGGGCCCCGGGTGCAGGCAGGAAGAAGGCCGCGTGATTACGGCCTTCTTCCGGGGCGCATTATTTGATGCGCTGGCCGTTGGCCAGAATCTGGCCGTCTTCGGTGAACTCGATAGTCGAATTCAGCGTATCGGGCTGATCGCCCGGAACCGCCATCATGCCCATCATCATCCGGGCCCCCAGCGCGTCACTCTCGCCGATCACGCCCATGCCGATCAGCGTGTCGATCAGCGCGTTCGCACCCGAAAGCTGCAGGTTCGCCACGCCCGAAGGCGCGGGCATCCCGCCGTATTCCTGAGTGTTCGAGTTGTCAAAGGTGAAATCCCCGTCTCCGGTCAGTTTCGCCCCGACCAGCGACACCAGCAATTCGTTGATTTTCAGCGAATGCAGTTCACCGGGCGCCTCGTCCGAGGTTTCCAGCTGGGTCGCGGTTTCGGGGTCGAAGATGTTCATCAGAACCTTCGCCGTACCGGTGGCGTCCAGCGCAATGGTCGCCGGATCGCGCGGCAGGGCACCGGCGGGGTCGAAGATGCTCCACAACACATCGGACATGGTGAAATCGGTCAGGTTGACGCCAAAGCCAAAGGGCTGAATCTCTTCCGATTGCTTGACCGGGAATTCGAATTTCAGACCGGCGCTGTCCATCGCGATCTCGATGGGAAAGGGCAGATCGGCGGTGGTCACGGCCAGCTTGGTGCTGTTTTGTTCGATAACATAGGCAAGGCGCTCGGCGTCGATGCTGGCGGCGAAACGCCCGCCATCCGACGAGCTGCCCATCGAAAAGGCCTCACCCTCGCTGACGCCGCTGATATCCGTGGCACCCGAAGCATAGGTGAAATTGCCCGAGAAGGAAAAGCCGGCCTCGTAAAGCGCCTTGGGGTCGGACAGGTCGATCCCGACCGGGATAATGTTGTCGCCGTCGAAGGACAGCTCTTTCAACACCCCGTCGATCAGGCCGCTATCGCCGCTTTCAGGCTCTTTGAAGCGCAGGGTATAGGCCATGTCACCGGCTTTGAACGTCTGCGCGATGTTCCGGGTTTCACCGATGCGCATGCGAGAGCTTCCGGCCAGATCGCTCATGCTGACGCTGACGCCAAGCGCGTCTTCGGGCATGTCCTCGCCTTCGACCTTGAGCGAATCCAGCACGATCCCCAGCGTGGCGGCGGTGTAGTCATAGGTCATGTCGTCGGGCGCGCCCGACACCACCATGTCCAACTGATCGTGGGAATAGACGATATCGACCGAAAAGGCCTTACCCTCGGCATCGCCGGACGCGGTCATCGGAAATCTGTTGGGCAGGCCGATGCTAACAGTGCCATCGCCGTTTTCCGTCAGCTCCATCGCGGGCACGGTGACGGTGAACTGCCCGTCCTCTTCCGGCATGTCCAGCGTAACGGTCATGTCCGAAATGGTGATCACATCGCCCGACACGCTCTGATCGCCGGTAACGCTGTAGCCCATCGACTCGAAATAGGTCTGCCAGTCGGACCAGACGTCATCCGCGGTCAGATCGGCCAGCGCGCCTTGGGTGGCGACCGCATAGGCCAGGGCTGCGCCACAACCGCGGCGTAGAAAAACAGACATAGGATACCCTTCGTTATCAATTTTGCGCGCATCGTCGGGTCTGGGGCTGCCATCGTCAAGGGGCAAGGGGTAGACCGCTTCCCCGTTTCCGCGCTACCCCTGCAGAAAGTTCACGGCGCAATGAAAGAGGAGCGGCACATGCAGGGGAAAACGGTACTTATTACAGGCGCCAGCCGGGGCATCGGGGCCGAGGCAGGGCGCGTTTTTGCCGCAGCCGGCGCCAATGTCGCGCTGGTGGCGCGCAGCCGCGACCAGATCGAGGCGCTGGCGGCGGCGCTGGGTGAAAATGCCATCGCGCTGGCCTGCGACGTCAGCGATTTCGCGCAGGTCGAACAGGCGGTGGCCGATTGCGTCGCGCGCTTTGGCGGTCTGGATGTGCTGATCGGCAATGCCGGGGTGATCGAGCCGATCTTTCATCTTTCGAACGCCGATGTCGCCAACTGGAGCCAGGCGATCGACATCAACCTCAAGGGCGTGTTCTACGGCATGCGCGCGGCCCTTCCGGTCATGCGCGCAGCGGGTGGCGGAACGGTGCTGACGGTTTCGTCGGGCGCGGCCTCGAACCCGGTTGAGGCATGGAGCCACTATTGCGCGTCAAAGGCCGGGGCGAAAATGCTGACCGAATGCCTGCATCTGGAAGAGGGCCATAACAGCATCCGCGCCATGGGCCTGTCCCCCGGCACCGTCGCGACCGACATGCAGCGGGTCATCAAGGCCAGTGGTATCAATCCGGTCAGCCAGCTGGACTGGGATGTGCACATTCCGGCAGACTGGCCTGCACGGGCGTTGCTATGGATGTGCTCGGGCGATGCGGATGAGTTTCTGGGCACGGAAATCTCGCTTAGGCAGGAGGACGTTCGCGCAAGGATTGGCCTGACGTGATCGAACTGGTGCAAGAGGACGGTCTGTGGACCGTGACGATCAACAACCCCGGCAAGGCCAACGCGCTGACCGGGGCGATGCTGACCGAACTGGCCGAGATTGCCGAAGCCGCAACCGAAGCTCGGGCGCTGATCCTGACCGGGGCGGGCAAGGTGTTCAGCGCCGGCGCCGATCTGGAGGAGGCGCGGGCGGGGCTTGCAACCTCGGACGTGTGGGAGCGGCTGTCCGGTGCGATTGCCGCGTTGCCCTGCCTGACCGTCGCGGCGTTGAACGGCACGCTGGCGGGCGGGGCGAACGGCATGGCGCTGGCCTGCGATCTGCGTATTGCCGTGCCATCGGCCAAGTTCTTCTACCCGGTCATGAAGCTGGGCTTTCTGCCGCAACCCTCTGATCCCAAACGCATGTCTGCGCTGATCGGACCGGCCCGAACCCGGCTGATCCTGATGGCCGGACAAAAGATCACCGCGCAGGAGGCCTATCGCTTTGGCCTCGTGGACCGCGTGGTCGAACCCGAGGACCTGATGCAGACGGCCCGCGATCTGGTCGCTGACAGTCTGGGCGCGGACCCGAAGATTGCCGCAGGCATTGCAAGGCTCTGCGGATGAGGCTGTCAGCCCTGCGCCTGCGTGTGGCCGACCCCGACCGGCTGGCCGCCTTCTACCGCGATGCGCTGGGCATGTCGGTGCGCGCCGAGGGGTCGAACCGTCGCGTTGGCTATAAGGGTCAGGATGCCGATCTGCTGCTGATGCCCGGTGGCGGCGGCTATGCCCATGACCGGGGCCAGCGCTACTGGAAGATCGGCTTGACCCTGCCAGATGTCGATCTGGCCGCCGCGTCGCTGCACCAGCAGGGCGTCACCGTCAGCACGCCGAACCAGTTTCTGGATATCGGCTATATGTGTCACCTGAGCGACCCCGAAGGGTTTGTCATCGAACTGCTTCAGCACGATTTCGAAGGCAACCGCCCAGACAACGCGGCGAACCCCGAGGCCCCGTTTGCCCAGGCGCGGATCGGTCAGATCACGTTGCGGACCGGGGATATCGCTGCCGAGGATGCGTTCTGTCGCGCACAGGGCATGCGGCTTCTGTCCGTGCAGGATGTGGCCCCGTATGGGTTCGACCTGCATTTCTATGCCTTCACCGAAGATGCGCCGCCAGACCCCGATCTCTGGTCGGTGGCAAACCGCGAATGGCTGTGGAAACGCCCCTATACAACGCTGGAATTCCAGCATGTCAACGGAGCCAGTTTTGCCCTGGTCCCCGACTATAAAGGGATCGAGGTTGAGGGGCTGGGAGGCCCTCTGACAGATCCCTTTGGCGACCCGGTCCTGCCCGGCTGATCACCGCCCCCGCCGCTTGCCCGGCACTTTCGAACGGAAACCGGGCGGGCGTTTGCGGACCCAGCCAAGGAATTTCTCAAGCCGGGGATGGGCGCGCAGGGCCTCGACCGTGTTGAAGTTGCGGGCCAGTTCCGCCTCGGTCAGGGTGGCGTGGACTTCTTTGTGGCAGATCTGGTGCAGCAGGACGGTCGGTCCGCCCTTGCCTCCTTTGAGTTTTGGGATCAGATGATGCAGGCTGCCCGACCCGTCGGGGATCGGGCGGTCGCAAAGCGGGCAGATCGGATCGCTGGTCTTCATGGTGTATGAAATTTGCGCCAACAGGCGGCCAAGGCAAGAGGGTGAAAATGGCGCAGGCAGTGGTGATCGGGGCAGGGCCAGCGGGTTTGATGGCCGCTGAACAGCTTGCCGCCGCCGGTCATGCGGTGATTGTGGCCGAGGCCAAACCCTCGGTCGCGCGCAAGTTTCTGATGGCGGGGAAGTCGGGGCTGAACCTGACCAGGGACGAGCCGTTCGAGACGCTGATCCGGTCCTATGACGAGGCGGCGGAGTGGCTGCAGCCGATGATCGCCGAATTCGATGCCGAGGCCGTTCAGAACTGGGCGCGTGGCTTGGGGCAGGAGTTGTTCACCGGCTCGACAGGCCGGGTGTTTCCGACGGTCATGAAAGCCTCGCCGCTGCTGCGCGCATGGCTTGCGCGGCTGGCGCAGGCGGGGGTCGAGATCAGAACCCGCTGGCGCTGGACCGGGTGGGACGGTGAGGCGCTGGCCTTCGATACGCCGGATGGGCCGCAGAGGCTGAACACAGACGCGACAATCCTTGCGATGGGCGGGGCCAGTTGGGCGCGGTTGGGCTCGGACGGGCAATGGGCCGACGCGCTTGCCGAACAAGGCGTGGCGCTTGCCCCCTTTGCGCCCGCCAATGTCGGGCTGCTGGTCGATTGGTCGGATCACATGACACCCCATTTCGGCGCACCTGTGAAAGGGGCCGCCCTGCAGGCCGGAGCGTTGCGATCACGCGGCGAGGCGGTGATATCTGCGCGCGGGCTTGAGGGTGGCGGTGTCTATGCCATCTGCAAAGCGGTGCGCGCGGGCGCGCCGCTGACGCTCGACCTGATGCCGGACCTTGCGCGCGACGACATTACCGCGCGCCTGAGCAAACCGCGCGGCAAGGCCAGCCTGTCCAATCACCTGCGCAAAGTGCTGAAGCTGGATCCGGCCAAGATGGCCCTGCTGATGGAGTTTGGCCGCCCGATTCCCAACGCGCCGTATGACCTTGCGCGGCTGCTCAAGGCTCTGCCCATTCGCCACAACGGGCTGCGCCCGATGGACGAGGCGATCTCGACCGCAGGCGGTGTGCGGCGCGATGCGGTGAACGATGGCCTGATGTTGACCACCAAACCGGGCGTCTTCTGCGCCGGTGAGATGCTGGATTGGGAGGCCCCGACCGGTGGTTACCTGCTGACCGCCTGCCTTGCGACAGGCCGCTGGGCGGGCCGGTCGGCTGCCAGATGGCTAAAGGCCAACCGCTAGGTCCGAAGATCAGCGCGACCGGGCCAGCATCGCCAGACGGATCATCGCCCGTTCCACCAGCGCCATCGCAGGCGCAGTTTGACCGGCAGACCGCAGCGACAGGTCGGTATCGGTCAGCACCGTCAGCGCGGTCTGCAGCTTGGGCGCGCCCCAGCCCTGCGCCTGCCGCAGAATACGGTCGCGCCGCTTGCCATAGACCGGTGGGCGCAGCTTGCCGATCCCCTGTGCCGCCCCGCCCGGGTCCGACGCGCAGGCATAAAGCGTCCGAAAATGCCGGGTCGCGCCGATGCATAGTGTGACGCCGTTGGTGCCTTGTGCCTGCAGGCGGCGGATCAACGGCCCGATCTCTCCGGCGCGGCCCTCGGCGACGACGTTCAGAACATCGTCCAGCGCGGCCTCAGTCGAGCGCGGGGCGCAGGCCTCGATATCCTCAATGTTCAGTTCCGAAGAATCGCCGCGTTTGTAGAGCGACAGCTTCTCGACCGTCTGCGCGAAATCGCCGGGGCTGAGGCTGGTGGCCAGTTCACTCAGCGCCGACATCGACTCGCGCGGGATGTTCTGCAGCCCGGCGTGGGCCAGCACCCGCTCGACCTCGGCCCGCGAGGGCGGATCGTCGTAGATGCCGACGGCATAGGCGTTGGCATGCGCCTCGAACGCCTTGCGAATCTTCGAACCTGGCTTGAGTTGCCCCGCCGTCACGATGATCTGGGCGTCGCCGGGCACCCAATCTTCCAACGCGGCGAGGATCGATGGTGCGGCGGAATCGGTCGTGTCCTCGACATACACCGCGCGGGGGCCGGGGAAGAATCCCACCGCCTTGACCGCATCCAGCAACAGGGCCGGATCGCCGCGCAGGTCGCTACCGGGCAGGCGGGTCAGGCGCATTTCCTCTTCAGCACCGGCCCCAAGAAGGGCGGCCAAGACTTGCTGGCGTTTCAGCGCGACGCGCATGGCATCCGCGCCATAGATCAGCAGACCGGTTTTGCCCGCATCCGGCTTTGCGAAATACCCATCCGCCTCGCGCGGGCTCAGCTTCATGCGGTCAGGCCCGGCGTGGCGTAAAGGCGGTTCATGATCTGGCTCGACAGAATCACCATCAGCCGTTCCTTGGCGTCCCGCTCATCCGCCAGGGTGGAGACCGTGGACCCGGCGGCCGAATAGCCGACAAAGTCGGATACGGTGCCCGATGCCACGATCTGGCCGGTTTCGTTAGATCGCAACGAATATTGCGCCTGTCCGTCGATGGAATAGCGGTTGGTTTCGTTTGTCGTCGTGATCGCGGCGGCCCGGATTCGGGTCGAGACCTTAACGTCCAGCTTGTACGCGCCGCCTGAAGCCGCGCTGCGGCCCAGTTGCTGTTCCAGATTCTGCACCAGAAGATAGCTGTCGACCGTGTTGGGGGCCGATACAGCAACCTTGCCGTAAAGCTCTGACCCCGATCCGCCCGGGGCGTAGACGGGTTGGAACCCGCAGGCGGCCCCCAAGAAACAGGCTGCCAGCGGCATCAACAGCAGGGTTCTGCGATCAAACGACGACATTCACGATCCGGCCCGGGACTACGATCACTTTCTTCGGCGCTGACCCATCCAGCGCCTTTTGCACAGCTTCGGTGCTGAGCGCGATTTTTTCAACCTCGTCCTTGGCCATGTCCTTGGCCACGCTGATTTCCGCACGGCGCTTGCCGTTGATCTGGATCGGCAGGGTGACGGTGTCATCGACCAGCATCGCCTCATCCGCGATGGGCCAGGGGGCGGTGGCGACCAGCCCCTCGCCGCCCAGCAATTGCCAGAGCTCCTCGGACAGGTGCGGGGTCATGGGGGACATCAATTGCGCCAGCGTTTTGGCGGCCTCGCGTTTGGCAGCCGAGCCCGCCTTGGATTTCGCCAGCGTGTTGGTAAAGGCATAAAGCTTGGCAATGGATGCGTTGAAGCCAAAGGACTCGACGCCACCCGAAACATCGTGAATCGCCTTGTGCATCTCGCGCAGCAGGGTTTCATCCTCAGTATTGGCCGGGTTGTCCGACTCAGCGACTTCCGAGGCGATGCGGTGCACACGGCTGAGATGCTTGAACGCGGCCTCGGCCCCGGAAGCGGTCCATTCCACATCCCGCTCGGGCGGCGAATCGGACAGCACAAACCAGCGCGCGGTGTCTGCGCCAAAGGCCGAGATGATGCTGACCGGATCGACAACGTTCTTCTTGGATTTCGACATTTTGGCCGAGGGGATGACCTCGACCTCGGTGCCGTCAGCCAGTTTGCCGTCGGTCACGTCCTCGGGCAGGTGATAGACCGGGCGGCCATTGGCGTCGCGGGTCTGGTAAATCTCATGTGTCACCATGCCTTGGGTGAACAGCGCATCGAAGGGCTCGATGGCTTTTTTGGGCAGATGGCCGGTGATGTTCATCGCGCGCGCGAAGAAGCGGGAATAGAGCAGGTGCAGAATCGCATGCTCGATACCGCCGATATACTGGTCCACGTTCATCCAGTACTCGGCCTCGGCCAGATCGGTGGGGGTTTCGGCGCGCGGCGCGGTGAAGCGGGCGAAATACCACGACGAATCGACGAAAGTGTCCATCGTGTCGGTCTCGCGCTTGGCAGGGGCACCGCATTTCGGGCATTCGCAATCGCGCCATGTGGGGTGACGGTCCAGCGGGTTGCCCGGTTTGTCAAAACTGACATCATCGGGCAGGCGGACCGGCAGGTTTTCTTTCTTCTCGGGCACCACACCGCAGCTTTCGCAATGCACGACGGGAATCGGGCAGCCCCAATAGCGCTGGCGGCTCAGGCCCCAGTCGCGCAAGCGGTATTTGGTGACGCCTTCGCCCCAACCGGCCTTTTCGGCGAAATCGACGGTGGCATTGATCGCCTCGTCGCCGGTGGCCTCGGTCAGGCCGGCGAAATGGTTCACCCAGCGGACTTTCTCGGTCTTCGGCGGAACAAACGCGATCTTGTCGACCGGCGCGCCATCCTCAAGCGCGAAGAAGGTATCGACCACGGGCAGGCCGTATTTACGGCAGAAATCGAGGTCGCGCTGGTCATGTGCCGGGCAGGCAAAGATCGCGCCGGTGCCGTAATCCATCAGGATGAAGTTGGCGATCCAGACCGGCAGTTCCCAATTCGGGTCCAGCGGGTGACTCACGCGGATACCGGTGTCATAGCCCAGCTTTTCGGCGGTTTCGATGGCCTCTTCCGTGGTGCCGCCCTTGCGGCATTCGGCAACAAATTCAGCGGCTTCCGGGTTCTCGGCCTCAAGCTGCTTGGCAATCGGATGATCCGGCGAGATGCCAACGAAAGACGCGCCCAGCAGCGTATCGGGCCGTGTGGTATAGACGGTGATCGGCTCACCCCCATCCGTGCGTTCAAAGCCAAATTGCAGGCCGCGCGATTTGCCGATCCAGTTTTCCTGCATCAGGCGCACCTTGGCGGGCCAGTTGTCCAGCGTGTCCAGCGCGTCGAGCAGTTCCTCGGAATAATCGCTAATCTTAAAGAACCATTGCGTCAACTCACGACGCTCGACCAATGCGCCCGAGCGCCAGCCGCGCCCGTTTTCGACCTGTTCGTTGGCCAGAACGGTCATATCAACCGGGTCCCAGTTCACCACGGCGTTCTTGCGGTAAACCAGCCCGGCCTGGAGCATATCCAGGAACAGAGCCTGCTGCTGGCCGTAATATTCCGGGTCGCAGGTGGCAAACTCCCGCGACCAGTCGATCGACAGGCCCAGAGGCTTCATCTGCCCGCGCATGTCGGCGATATTGCCATAGGTCCAGTCTTTCGGATGTCCGCCGATGGCCATCGCGGCGTTTTCGGCAGGCATCCCGAAGGCATCCCACCCCATCGGGTGCAATACGTTATGGCCGGTCGCCAGCTTGTGCCGCGCGATCACGTCGCCCATCGTATAGTTGCGCACATGCCCCATATGGATCCGCCCCGACGGGTAGGGGAACATCTCAAGCACGTAGTATTTCGGCTTGTCCGCCTTGTGGTTGGCGGTGAAGATTCCGGCCTTGTCCCAGGCCTCTTGCCATTTTGCTTCGATTTCGGTGGCCGAGTAGCGCGACATCGTGCGGTCCTTCGTGAATGAATACGCCGGGTGGGAACCCGGCGTGGTCTTAGTGCGATTTTTGTCGGGTTGCTAGAACTTACTGTCTGCAATGCGTAGCTGGCGTGCCCGCGACAGGATGGCGTCCTCGACCGCGCGGGTGGTCGCGGCGCTGACCGGGGCACCGCCGCCGGACTGCAGCGCGACCGACAAAGACCGCGCCGCAAGGGCCGGATCGCTGATATGCACGGTTGCCCGGTACGACCGGCCACCGCCCGGAGGTGTCCCGTAACCCGTTACAATCACACCGGTAAACGGATCGACCTCTTGCACAGGCAGGAAATTCAGCACATCCAGCGATGCCGCCCAAAGGTACCGGTTCACATTTGTCGTCTGTTCCGCATTGCTGCGGTCGAACACATCCCAGATGGTCGAGCGGTTCGGATCGTTCAGTTCCTGTTCGTCCGTATTGCCGCCGGTGATCAGGTTGGGATTATAAGCCGACGGAGAGGTGCGATTCTGCCCGCATGCCGAGACTGCCGCGGTCAGCACGATCAAACCTAGAATCTTCGGCATGCGCATAATCTGTCAGTCCTGTTTCGCTGTTTGTGCGTGGTTCGAGTGATACTCCTAGACAAGGACCCATGGCGCAACAACCCTATTCTTAGGAAATATACGCTTCTCAACCGGATAACGGGGCGAAAAAGGACTGTGGCATCCTTGCACCAATTTGATCTCAATGAGGCCAATGGACTTATGCCAAGCTTGCGTGAAGGGGGCAAAAAGAGCGAAACGGTGTCCGTGCTGAGACATGTGCAGAGGCATGTGTCGAGTAGAAAATTTTGAAACCGAGGGAAACAAGATGAAAAAAGTTCTCTTCGCAACGACGGCGCTGATGGCGACCGCTAGCGTTGCAGCAGCTGAAGTGAAATTCAGCGGTTACGGCCGTTTTGGTCTGGGTTACGCAGAAGACCGTTCCGGTGACGTGGTCGTCCTGACCACCTCAACAACCGCAGCTGGTGGTACAACAATCACCACTGCTGGCACCACTGGCCCTGTTGACACTGACGACACCATCCTGGTCTCGCGCTTCCGTCTGAACATCGACGGCATCGTTGAAACCGACGGTGGCGTACGCTTCGAAGGTCGTGTTCGTCTGCAGGCTGACGAAGACAGCGGCAACGGCGAAGCCAACGAAGCTGGCCTCAACGGCGCACGCTTCTCGGTCATCTTCGGCGGCCTGCGTGTTGACGCAGGCAACGTTGCAGGTGCCTTCGACAACCTGGCAAACTACTACGGTAACGAAGTTGGTCTGGAACTGTTCGCCGGTCAGTACTCGGGCGTTGACTATGACTTCCTGGCCTACTCGTCGACCGGTTCAGGTGCGAACGCTGTGTTCTTCCAGTACGCAGTTGGCGATTTCGCCTTCGGCGCATCCTATGACCAGCAAACAATCGTTGCCGGCGTAGGCGGCAGCGTTGAAGACGCTGACCGTTGGGACATCAGCGCGACTTACACCTTCAACAACATCACTGCAGCCGTTGCATACGGTGAAACCAGCGGTGCTGGCTCGGTTAGCTCGCAGAGCCTGGCCGTTCTGACCCTGGGCGCAGAGTTCGGCGACTTCTCGGGTACTCTGTTCGTTGCGGACGATGACGTTGTCAACGACACCTTCAACGGTACCGCGTACGGTCTGTCGGCTGCCTACAACCTGGGCGCTGCAACCACCCTGCTGTTCACCTACGGTGACGGTTCGGCTGACGGCGACCTTCAGCAGATCGCTGTTGGTGCCATCTACGACCTGGGTGGCGGTGCATCGCTGCGTGGCGGTATTGGCCGCAACGACTGCGACATCTGCTCGAGCGACCAGATCGTTGCTGACTTCGGTGCTCAGTTCAACTTCTAAGTTGGTCTGAACCACAAAGTTTAGGGGCGGGTCTTCGGACCCGCCCTTTTCTTTTGCGCCAACATGGTGTTTTCCTGCGCGTAAGACAGATTGAGGACCGCCATGTCGCTGCAAGACATCTCTGCCCGCATTACAAATGCCGAAGCCAGCGCCGGGCGGGGGCCCGGGTCAGTCAAGCTGATAGCCGTGTCCAAGGTGCAGCCCAACGACCGGGTGCAAGCGGTTCTGGAACAGGGGCATCGCTGTTTCGGCGAGAACCGGGTTCAGGAAGCGGCCGGAAAATGGCCCGCCTTCAAAGAGCAGTTCGAGGGCATCGATCTGCATCTGATCGGCCCGCTCCAGACCAACAAAGCCCGGCAGGCGATGGAGCTGTGTGACGCGATCCACTCGGTCGACCGGCCAAAACTGGCCAAAACTCTGGCCCGTCTGGCGCAGGAAATCGGCGCTTGCCCGGATCTGTTCATTCAGGTCAACACCGGGGAAGAGGAGCAGAAGGCCGGGGTTCTGCCCTCGGACGCGGATGCGTTCATTGCCGAATGCCAGGGCCTTGATCTGCCGGTTCGCGGTCTGATGTGCATCCCTCCGATCGAGGAAGAACCGTCGCTGCATTTTGCGCTGCTGGCCAAAATTGCTGCGCGCAACGGGCTGGATGGCCTGTCGATGGGGATGAGCAGCGATTTTGAACAGGCCATCGCGTTGGGCGCCACCCATGTCCGGGTCGGGTCTGCGATTTTCGGCGAGCGGGTCAAACCGCAGGAATGATCAGGCGCGTGCCGGGCGCAATCCGGCCTGCGATCCAGCGCAGATGATCGCGCCTGAATGCCACGCAGCCCTCGGTCGGATACCCCGGACGCCGCCATTGGTGCAAAAATATCGCCGATCCCATGCCGGGCACCGCATTTGGCCAGTTCCAGTCGGTGATCACCACCAGATCATAAAGCGGGTCCGCCCGGCGCAGCTTTTCATGGCTGAACGGATAGGGCGCGCGCACCAACTGGTTGTAGTCCTCGTCGGACATATCGTCCGACCATAGGTCCGATGGCCCGATGGGTCTTGCCCAGCGCACGGGCGCGGCGATCCGGTCTGGCCGGTACAGCATTCCGACAATGCGATGCACCCCTGTTGGGGTTGCCCCGTCGCCTTCGCGTTTGGAATTGCTCAACCCGCCTTTCCCGATTGCGCAGGGAAACATCCGGCCCCAAAACCGCACCCCTTGGGGGGTCAGAACCAGATCGTCCGGCGTCACAGTAAATGCCCGGATTTGGCAGCTTTCGTCGCCAGATAACCACGATTATGGGCGGTTTCCCCAACTTTCAGCGGGACGCGTTCGGTCACTGCGATACCCGTGCGTTCCATCATCGCGATCTTGGCAGGGTTGTTGGTCAGCAACCGGACCGAGGTAAAGCCCAGTGATTTCAGGATGTCCGAGCCCAGGCGGAAGTCCCGCTCGTCATCCTCGAACCCCAGCCGGTGGTTGGCCTCAACCGTGTCAAACCCCTGGTCCTGCAGGAAATACGCGCGCATCTTGTTTGCCAGCCCGATGCCGCGCCCCTCCTGATTCAGATACAGCAGCACACCGGCGCCCTCAGAGCCCATCTGCGCCAGCGCGCCGCGCAATTGCGGGCCGCAATCGCATTTCAGACTGCCCATCAGGTCGCCGGTGAAACAGGCGGAATGCAGCCGCGCCAGAACCGGCTTGTCGCGGTCGGGGCGGCCGATCTCGACCGCGTAATGTTCCTCGCCGCCATCCTCGGGGCGGAAAACGTGCAGGCGTCCGGCCTCGGACACCTCCATCGGCAGCCGGGCGGCGACCACCGGGTGCAATGCACTGCGCGCCGCCAGATGCGGTGCGGCGCGGGTGTGATCGATGCAGGTCAGCCCGTGCGCCGGCGCAAAGGAGCGACCATCTTCGACCGGCACCACAACCACCGCAGGCAGAAGCCGCGCGGATTTGGTCAGCGCGATGGCCAGCCGGTGCAGATTGGCACTGCCCTGCCGGTCCGTCATCAGCGGGCCCTTCATCGGGGTGTTCAGATCGTCCGAAGGGTCGGCCACGGCCTGCACCCAGCCGATATCCGCATCCGCCGGGATCAGCACCCGCGCCAGATCGCCATCATAGGCGCGCGCTTTCAGCGTTTCCGCCCGCCGCCCGGTGATCGCAACCACCGGATCGCCGCCCAGCCCCCGCAGATCGGCCAGCCGCTGCGCCCCCAGCGTTTCGGTCGCAGCCGCAAGCACGCTGACCCCGCTGTCATCGGTCAGGACCACCGGAACCCCCATGCGCAGATCCGCGCGGGCGCGTGCCAGCAGCTCGGTTATGTCGGGGATGAGACTCATCTGTGTTACCCTATAACGTTCACCGCCTCTGGTACTGCTTTCGAATAGAAATGTGAAACATTTCCTCCGCGTCCGACACGAAGGCGTGAGGCGGTTGCAGCAAATCTTGCTGATTGCATATTCCACGCGCAAGTGATGGAAAAGGCTTAGGAGGACCGGGAAATGGCTCAGCTCAAGAAAATCCTGCTGGTGGATGACGACGCAGACCTGCGCGAAGCGCTCAGCGAACAGCTTGTTATGACCGAGGATTTCGATGTGTTCGAAGCATCAGACGGTCAATCCGCGATGGAACGCGCGCGCGAGGCGATTTACGATCTGGTTATTCTCGACGTGGGCCTGCCCGACACAGACGGGCGCGAGCTGTGCCGCCTGATGCGCAAACAAGGCGTCAAAAGCCCGATCCTGATGCTGACCGGACATGACAGCGACGCCGACACGATTTTGGGCCTGGATGCGGGCGCGAATGATTATGTCTCGAAGCCGTTCAAGTTCCCGGTGCTTCTGGCCCGTATCCGTGCACAACTGCGTCAGCATGAACAATCCGAGGATGCGGTCTTTGTCCTTGGCCCCTACACGTTCAAACCCGCGATGAAGATGCTGATCACCGAAGAGGATCGCAAGATACGTCTGACCGAGAAAGAGACCAACATCCTCAAGTTCCTGTACCGCTCGACCGACGGCGTGGTCGCCCGCGATGTGCTGCTGCACGAGGTCTGGGGCTACAACGCCGGTGTCACGACCCACACGCTGGAAACCCATATCTACCGTCTGCGGCAGAAGATCGAGCCCGATCCGTCCAATGCGCGCCTTTTGGTCACAGAATCCGGCGGATATCGCCTTGTCTCTTGATCAACGGTAGATTGACGTGGATCAAAGTGATACTCTGTAAACAAGTTTAGTTTACACCCATCCCGCGCATGTCCGGGTTATGACATGCACCTCCCTGTTGGACTGCCGGGCCTTATGGCCCGGCTTTTTTTGTGCAGTTTCGGTGCCTTTTGGGTCCCCGCACCGGGATGAACAGCGTTGCGATTCCTCAAATGTTCATGTAATGTTCTGCATAGCTTTAGTTGGGAGGTATTCTGGTGATTCAGGGAAGTTGCTTTTGCGGGGCCGTCGAATTTCAGTTGGCCCGTGAACCGTCCGTTATGGGCACATGTCATTGCTCGCGCTGCCGAAAAGCCGGGGCCAGCACGATTGTATTCGTCAAGAAAGAAGACCTGACCTGGGTTAAGGGTAAGGAAAATGTCGCCTTTTACCGACCGGGCCCGCCTTACAAATATGGCAGATGTTTCTGCAAAACCTGCGGTACGTCTTTGGGTGAGATTCTGTCAGAGGAAGACAGTTTCCCGATTGCCGCAAATGCGCTGGACACAACGCTAAGCCTCAAGGTGCAATTCCACGAGTTTGTGTCCGAGAAACCGGATTGGTACGAGATTTGCGATGACGCACCCCAGTCCGAAGGGCATCCCACATAGCCCGGATTTTTCCGATGGCACCTGAACCGGCACCACGCTAGGGTGCGCCAACCGCGACAGAGGAACATTTTCCATGCCCTTCACCCTTGCCACCTGGAACATCAACTCGGTCCGTCTGCGCGAACCTATCGTGCTGAAATTGCTGCAGGAAGAAGCGCCCGATGTGTTGTGTCTGCAGGAATGCAAGTCTCCGGTCGAGAAAATCCCGACCGAGGGGTTCGCGGCGCTGGGTTACACCCACATGATCGCGCGGGGGCAAAAGGGGTATAACGGCGTCGCCATCCTGTCGCGCCTGCCGATGGAAGAGGTCGGTGACAAGGATTTCGCCGGTCTGGGCCATGCGCGCCATATTGCGGGTCGTTTGGAAAACGGCGTGACGATCCACAATTTCTATGTGCCTGCGGGCGGCGATATCCCGGATCGCGAAAAGAACGAGAAATTCGGCCAGAAACTGGATTACCTGACCGATATGCGCGACTGGTTCCATGCCGAGAAACCGGAAAAATCTATCCTCGTCGGCGACCTGAACATCGCCCCGCGTGAAGATGATGTCTGGTCGCACAAGCAGTTGCTCAAAGTGGTCTCGCACACACCGATCGAGGTCGAAACACTGGCCGAAACACAGGATGCGGGCGGTTGGATCGATATCACACGCAAGGATATCCCCGAGGGTCGGTTGTATAGTTGGTGGTCCTACCGCGCGCGCGACTGGGACGCCGCCGACAAAGGGCGGCGCTTGGATCACGTCTGGGCCACGCCCGATATCTCGAACGCCGGTCATTCCAGCCGCATCCTGCGCGATGCGCGCGGGTGGGAGAAACCCAGCGATCACGCCCCGGTCTTTGCAACATTCGACCTGTGATTGTGCAACTCTGCACTTGGTTTCTGTCCCGCTCGGTTGCATATAGGGCGCAAATTCGAACGAAAGAGTGATTGCCATGGACCTTCTGAACCCCGCAGCCGGACCTGAGACCACCGATCTGATCAAGGACGGGTCCGAGGCCACCTTTATGGCCGACGTTATCGAGGCATCGCAGGACACGCCGGTGATCGTCGATTTCTGGGCCCCCTGGTGCGGCCCGTGCAAAACGCTTGGCCCGCAACTGGAAGAGGCTGTAGCCGCCGCAAAAGGTGCGGTGAAGATGGTCAAGATCAATGTGGATGAGGCGCAGATGATCGCCTCGCAAATGCGCATCCAATCAATCCCGACCGTCTATGCCTTCTTCAAGGGCCAGCCGGTGGATGGGTTTCAGGGCGCTTTGCCGGGGTCCGAGGTCAAGGCTTTTGTCGACCGTGTGATCGAAGCCGGGGGCGGCGAAAGCCCCGGTGGCCAGTTGGATGACGCCGTGCAGGCCGCCGAGGAAATGCTGGCGGAAGGGGCGGCGGTGGATGCGGCGCAGACCTTCTCGGCCATTCTGGGCGAAGACCCGAACCACGCAGCCGCCTATGGCGGGCTGGTCCGTGCGCATATCGCGGCGGGGGATCTGGATCAGGCCGAGGCGATCCTGAACGGCGCACCCGCCGAAATTTCAGATGCGCCTGAACTCGAGGCCGCCCATGCGCAGCTTGAACTGGCGAAACAGGCCGCTGATGCCGGTCCCGTGGCCGATCTGACCGCGGCGGTCGAAGCGGATGCCGACAACCATCAGGCGCGGTTCGATCTGGCGCAGGCGCTGCACGCCAATGGCGATGTGGAAGAGGCCGTGGCGCAATTGCTGGAACTGTTCCGGCGGGATCGCGAATGGAATGACGGTGCCGCCAAGGCGCAGCTGTTCACGATCTTCGACGCGCTCAAGCCCAACGATCCGATTGTTCTGAATGGGCGGCGCAAGCTCAGCTCGATGATATTTGCCTAATTTCTGATCAGAGCTACACTCGGATACATGATGCATCCCGCTGACCTGCCGGATACGGTATCCGTTTTTCCATTGCCCGGGGCGCTGCTGCTGCCCCGTTCGCGCTTGCCGCTGCATATCTTCGAGCCGCGCTACCTGCAGATGCTGGATGACGCGCTCAGGACCAAAGAGCGGCTGATCGGCATGGTCCAGCCCAACCCCTCGATCAGCGATGACAGCAAATTGCACCAGATCGGTTGCGCCGGTCGCGTGACCCAGTTTTCCGAAACCGAAGACGGTCGCTATCTGATCACCCTGACCGGTGTGTCGCGGTTCCGTATCCGGGCCGAGCCGGATGCCTTCACCCCCTATCGCCGCTGCGAAGTTGCGTGGGACGGGTTCGACCGCGATCTGGGCAAGGCCGAGAAGGACGACAATTTCAACCGCACCCGGTTTCTGACCTTGCTGGAACGTTTCTTTTCCTCGCGCCACCTGTCCACGGATTGGGATTCGCTGAAGGATGCCGATGACGAATTGCTGGTCAACTCGCTGTCGATGCTGCTGGATTTCGACCCCGAGGACAAACAGGCCCTGCTCGAGGCTCCGTGCCTGCGCACACGGCGCGAGACCCTGGTGACACTGATCGAGTTTGCACTGCGCGGCGGCTCAAATGAGGAAACACTGCAATGAGCACCCCCGAACACGCCTTTGACCGCCACATGCTCGAGGCGCTGATCTGCCCGCAGACCCACACCACCCTGCATTACGATGCTGACAAAC
This sequence comes from Ruegeria sp. F5, assembly GCF_056533845.1. Taxonomy (NCBI): domain Bacteria; kingdom Pseudomonadati; phylum Pseudomonadota; class Alphaproteobacteria; order Rhodobacterales; family Roseobacteraceae; genus Ruegeria; species Ruegeria sp. F5. The sequence continues at coordinate 98,697 of NZ_JBQFOU010000012.1, forward strand.
AGGAACTGGTGTCCAAAGCCGCCGGTCTGGCCTTTCCGATCCGCAACGGGATTCCGGTGATGCTGGTGGATGAGGCGCGCGAGTTGGATTAGATTGAGCGGCCTTGCAGCAGTTTCGGCAGGTCTCCGGTCAGCCCGGCGGCCTCGCGCACGAAACCGCGGCGCAGGCCGGGCAGTGATCCGACGATGCCCATGCCGATATCCCGGCCCATCCGCAATAGCGGATTGTCGTTGGAAAACAGCCTGTTGAACACATCTGTCGCCATTGCCAGCGAAGCGGTGTCGAACCGCCGCCATTCCTGATAGCGCTCCAGCACCAGCACGGATCCGATGTCCTCGCCGCGCCGTCCGGCGAGGGTCAGAACCTCGGCCAGCGCGCCCACATCGCGCAGACCCGCGTTCAGACCCTGGCCTGCAATGGGGTGCATGCCGTGGGCCGCGTCGCCGACCAGCGCGAGGTGATCCGCGACGAAGGAATTGGCGATGGTCAGGTTCAGCGGATAGGTGAATCGATCGCCCTGCAAGCGGATCTCGCCCAGAAAATCGCCGAAGCGGGGGCGCAGGACCTGTAGATAGTCGGCCTCGGACATGGCATTGATGCGGTGCGCGGTCTCGGTGCGTTCGCTCCAGACAATGGAACTGCGGTTGCCGGTCAGTGGCAGGATGGCCAGGGGGCCCGGCGGCATGAAGAACTGATGCGCGATGCCGTGATGGGGCAGGTCATGCTCGATGGCGCAAACCAGCGCGGTCTGGCCGTAATCCCAGCCGGTCCGTTTGATCCCCGCCCGCGCGGCGGTGCCGCTGCGGCGTCCGTCACAGCCGACCACCAAGTGGCCCGAAACGGTTGACCCGTCATCAAGGGTCAGCGACACGCCCGCCACATCGATCTGTTGTGAAACAACCGTCTTGCCGCTGATCTGGGTGATGCGCTTTTCCTCGCCCATCGCGTCCAGAAAGGCGCGGCGCAGGTGGCGATCCTCAACCATGTAACCCATCGGGCCTTCTTCGATTTCCGCATGGTCGAAATGCATGAAAAACGGCGACGGGCCCGCGCCCGCATGGCCGTCGGTTACCTTGATCTCCAGCATCGGCTGGGCGTGGTCGGCGACGCGGTCCCACACACCAATCGCATCCAGCAGCCGTTGCGAGGCCAGCGCCAGCGCGTAAGCCCGCCCGTCAAAGGCGGCATTCTTGCGCACTTTCCCGGTCAGAGAATCGATCACGGTGACGGAATGCCCCGTTTGCGCCAATGCCAGAGCCAGTGCCGGGCCGTTCAGGCCGCCGCCAACGATCAGGATATCCGAAGCCGTGTTCATGCCCGCACTATGCGCGCCCTTTCGGGATTGTCCATGTGCGGTCCTGTCGCTACCGTCCGGATCAGGCGGAAAATCCGAAGGGGGGCGAGATGCAGGATTGGCTGACCATGACAGCATGCGATCTGGGGCGCGGTATCGGCATGGGCCAGATCGACCCGGTCGAACTGACCGAGACCTATCTGAGCGCGATTGACGACCATCCCCATCGCGACCGCATCTATGCCCGCGTCACCCATGACCGGGCGCGGGCCGAGGCGAAAGCGGCCAAGGAACGGGCGGGCCTTGGCCTGCGGCGTTCCCTGCTGGATGGGGTGCCGATCAGTTGGAAGGATTTGTTCGACACCGCCGGGACCGCGACCGAGGCCGGATCGGCGCTGCTGAAAGGCCGTGTTCCGGACGCGGATGCGATTGTGCTGCGCAATGCCACCGCGATGGGCACGGTGTGTCTGGGCAAAACGCATATGAGCGAACTGGCCTTTTCGGGGCTGGGTCTGAACCCGATCACCGAAACCCCGCCCTGCATTGATGATGAGGACGCGGTGCCCGGAGGCTCGTCTTCCGGCGCTGCGGCGTCGGTTGCTTGGAATCTGGCAGCTGGTGGTATCGGCTCGGACACCGGCGGGTCGGTGCGCATACCTGCGGCGTGGAACAATCTGGTCGGTCTGAAAACCACCGCCGGGCGGATCAGCCTTGAGGGGGCCGTGCCGCTGTGCCTGCGGTTCGACACCGTTGGCCCGATTGCGCGCTCGGTCGAGGATGCGGCCCATATGCTGGCGGCGTTAGAGGGTGGAAGCCCGGCCGACCTGCGGGGTGCCTCGCTGCAAGGCCGCCGGTTCGCCGATCTTCAAAACGTCGTCAAAGACGATCTGCGTGATGCGCCGGGGCGGGCCTATGACGACGCATTGGCCCGCCTCAGGGAGGCAGGGGCCGAAATCGTCCCGCTGGACGTGCCGGAACTGAATGAGGCGATGGGCCTGACCGGGGTTCTCTATACCACCGAAGCCTACGGATTGTGGCGGGACGTGATCGAGGCGAACCCCGGGGCGATGTATCCCGAAATCCTCGAACGGTTCCGCATGGGCAAAGGGTTTTCGGGGCCGGAGTACGTGGCCGCGTGGTCAAAGCTCAAGGCCTGCCGCACCGCATGGGATGCGGCCACCGCCGGGTTTGACGCGGTCCTCGCCCCGACTGCCCCGATTCTGCCGCCCAATCTGGAGCGCCTGATGAACGATCACGACTATTACGTGACCGAGAACCTGCTGGCCCTGCGCAACACCCGGATCGCCAATCTGATGGGGCTGGCCGCGCTGACCCTGCCCACCGGAACCCCCGGTTGCGGGCTGATGATGCTGGGCTATCCGGGCTCGGAAGAGGCGCTTTTGCGGCTGGGGTCCGCGGCGGAAACCGCGCTGGCCTGAATGCCACAATCCCCTGATTCGGAACCTCTTTGTCTGGACGAAGGGGGCCTTGGGCTGTAATCTGCCAAAAAAACGGGGCGCCAATGACCCCGATATTGAGGCAGTAGTTATGGATTTCCCCGAGCGGTTTTCGGACCTACCGGAATATGCATTCCCGCGTCTGCGCACCCTGTTGGATCATCACCAGCCGGGTGGCGATGTGATTCATATGACCATCGGCGCGCCAATGCATGAATTCCCGGCCTGGGTCCCGGATGTGATCGCGGAAAACGCTGCCGGGTTTCAGGGCTATCCGCCAAACGAAGGCTCGCCCGAGCTGCGCGGCGCGATCACCGGCTGGATCAAGCGCCGTTATGGCGTGACAATGGACCCCGAAACCAACGTGATGGCCCTGAATGGCACGCGCGAGGGGCTTTACAACGCCGCGATGGCGCTTTGCCCCGAACAGAAGAACGGGCAGAAGCCGGTCGTTCTGTGCCCGAACCCGTTTTATCAGGTCTACATGGTCGCCTCGATCTCGGTCGGGGCCGAGCCGGTTTTTGTGCCCGCAACCGCCGCAACCGGGCACCTGCCCGACTATGCCGGACTGCCCGCAGAGGTGCTGAACCGCACCGCTGTGGCCTATATCTGCTCACCCGCCAACCCGCAGGGGGCTGTCGCGTCGCGCGAATATTGGGCGGACCTGATCAGTCTGGCCGAGACCTATGATTTCCGCATCTTCGCCGATGAATGCTATTCCGAGATTTACCGCGACGAGGCCCCAACCGGTATTCTGACCGTGGCGCAAGAGCTTGGGGCCGACCCGGAGCGGATCACCCTGTTCAACTCGCTGTCGAAACGGTCGAACCTGGCCGGGCTGCGCTCGGGCCTGATTGCAGGCGGGCCGGAAACGATCCGGCGGGTCAAACAGTTGCGCAGCTACGCGGGCGCGCCCTTGCCGCTGCCGCTGCAGGCTGCGTCGGCCAAGGTCTGGGCGGACGAAGCCCATGTTGCCGAGAACCGCGCGCTTTATCAGGAAAAATACGCCATCGCGGATCGAGTCTTTGCAGGGGTGCAGGGCTATATGCCGCCCGAGGCCGGGTTTTTCCTGTGGCTGCCGGTGGAAAACGGCGAGGAAACCGCATTGAAGCTGTGGCAGCAGACCGGCGTACGGGTCCTGCCGGGCGCATATCTTTCTCAGGGCGATCCGGGGCAAAACCCGGGCGAGCATTTTATCCGGGTCGCGATGGTGGCCCCAAAAACAGAGATGGAGCGCGGGCTGATCACGCTGCGCGACTGCATCTATTTGTGAGGTACGAGGGCAAAATGGCATCATTGAACGCGCGCAACCGCGACCCGTTACTGGACAGCACCACGCAGGCGGCCATCGAACGGCGCAGCAAGGAACTGATCGGGATTGCCCTGATCCTGCTGGGGCTGGCCGCCGCCGCGATGATCTGGTCTTACACGCCGGATGATCCGAACTGGATGGTATCGACCGACGCGCCGGTGCAGAACTGGATGGGACGGGTCGGCGCTTCGATCGCCGCGCCGCTGTTCATGATTGTCGGTTGGGGAAGCTGGGGTATTGCGCTGGTTCTGATCGGCTGGGGCCTGCGCTTTGCGGGTCATTTTGGTGAAGATCGCGCCGTTGCGCGGCTGATCTTTGCGCCGATCTGGATCGCTGTCGTTTCCGTCTATGCCGCGACGCTGGTGCCCGGCGATGCCTGGCGCGCAACACACAGCTATGGGCTGGGCGGGCTCTTTGGCGACACGGTGATGGGCGCGTTGCTGACGCTGTTGCCGATCTCCTCGCATTTTCTGGTTAAGCTGATGTCGCTGGCGATGGCGTTCGGCATGCTGGCTCTGGGCGTGTTTGTGCTGGGCTTTACCCGGGCCGATGTCCGGCGTGGGCTGCGGGCATTCCTGCTTGGCCTGGTGATGTCCTACGACATGCTGATGAACCTGCTGGGTCGCGGGGCCTCGGCCACCGCGCAGGCCGCGCGGGATCGCCGTTCGCAATGGGAAGACCGTCGCGCTGCGCGTCTTGAGCCTGCGTTTGACGACGACATGGCCTATGCCGACCCGCTGTTTGAGGATGACGAGGAGGAGGCACCGGAACCCGCACCCAAGATGGGTCTGCTGGCCCGCATGCCGGGGCTGATCCGCCGCCCCGATCCGATGCCGGAACCGGAACTGATCGATCCCGAGCCAGTTCACGGCTTTGACGAGATGCCCGGTGAAGATCGCATCCGGTCAAAAATCTCTGCCGCCGTGCGCAATCGCAAGGTTGCTACGGGAGAGATGGCCCCGGAACCCGATCCGAACCTGCCGCTGACCAAAGGCCGGGGCAGGGGGCCGGACCCGCTGATCCTGAACCGGGGCGTGGAAGACGGCTTGCCGCCTGAACCGCCGGTCACGTTGGACGGTCTGCCGCCCGAGCCGGTGCTGTCTGCGGATGTCGCGCCTGCATGGCAGGAGCCGGAGCATGACGACTATGCGCCCGAGCCCGACTATGACGACGACGCGGTGTTCGACGATGAGCCCGCGCCGCAACAGCGCCCGGCGATGAAAATCCCGGTGGCCGAACCGCGCAAGCCGGTGGTCGCGCAGCCTGTGCGCCGGACCCCGCAGCCCTCGCGCCGCGCGCAGGCCGAGGCGCAGCCCGCGCTGTCATTCGAGGACAAGCATTCCGATTTCGAACTGCCCCCCCTGGGCCTTTTGTCGAACCCGGCCAACATCCAGCGCCACCACCTGAGCGATGAGGCACTGGAAGAAAACGCGCGGATGCTGGAAAACGTGCTGGACGACTATGGCGTCAAGGGTGAGATCGTCAGCGTCCGCCCCGGCCCCGTTGTCACCATGTACGAACTGGAGCCTGCTCCGGGTCTGAAAGCCAGCCGGGTGATCGGCCTTGCAGACGATATCGCGCGCTCGATGTCGGCCCTGTCGGCGCGGGTTTCGACCCTGCCGGGCCGCTCGGTGATCGGTATCGAACTGCCCAACGAAAACCGCGAGATGGTGGTGCTGCGTGAGATTCTCGCCAGCCGCGATTTTGGCGATGGCAACCACGCGCTGCCGCTGGCCTTGGGCAAGGATATCGGCGGTGAGTCTGTGGTGGCGAACCTTGCGAAAATGCCTCACCTGCTGATCGCGGGGACCACCGGGTCCGGTAAATCGGTGGCGATCAACACGATGATCCTGTCGCTGCTCTATAAGCTGACACCGGATGAATGCCGCCTGATCATGATCGACCCAAAGATGCTGGAACTTTCTGTCTATGACGGCATCCCGCATCTGCTGTCGCCCGTTGTCACCGACCCGAAAAAGGCGGTTGTGGCCCTGAAATGGGTCGTGGGCGAGATGGAGGATCGCTATCGCAAGATGTCCAAGATGGGCGTGCGCAACATCGCGGGCTACAACGGCCGCGTGAAAGACGCGCTGGCCAAGGGCGAGCTGTTCAGCCGCACGGTCCAGACCGGCTTTGACGACGAAACCGGCGAGCCGATGTTCGAGACCGAGGAATTCGCCCCCGAAGCGATGCCCTATATCGTCGTCATCGTCGACGAGATGGCCGATCTGATGATGGTGGCAGGCAAAGAGATCGAGGCCTGCATCCAGCGTCTGGCGCAGATGGCGCGGGCCTCGGGCATTCACCTGATCATGGCCACACAGCGCCCCTCGGTCGATGTGATCACCGGCACGATCAAGGCGAACTTCCCGACCCGGATCTCGTTTCAGGTCACCTCGAAAGTCGACAGCCGCACCATTCTGGGTGAGATGGGCGCCGAGCAACTGCTGGGGCAGGGCGACATGCTCTATATGGCGGGCGGGGCCAAGATCACCCGTTGCCACGGGCCATTTGTCTCGGACGAGGAAGTCGAGGAAATCGTCAACCACCTGAAACAGTTCGGTCCGCCCGATTACATGAGCGGCGTGGTCGATGGCCCGGCCGAGGAAAAGGCCGACAATATCGACGCCGTTCTGGGCCTGAACACCGGTGGCAACACCAATGGCGAGGATGCGCTGTACGACCAGGCGGTGGCGATTGTGATCAAGGATCGCAAATGCTCGACCTCGTACATTCAGCGGAAACTCGCCATCGGGTACAACAAGGCCGCCCGGCTGGTTGAGCAGATGGAGGACGAAGGCGTTGTTTCGGCGGCAAATCACGTCGGCAAACGCGAAATCCTGGTCCCCGAGCAATAGGATATTTAATAACAAGGGCAGAGCGCCTATCTGTGAGCCATGAAACAGATTGCTTTTGCCCTTGCTCTGACACTGGCCGCGCCTGCCGCGTGGGCCGCCGACAAGCTGCCTTTGTCGCAGATTTCCAATTATCTGAACGGGCTGAAAACCGTTCAGACCACCTTTACGCAGGTCAATGACGACGGTTCGCTGAGTACCGGAAAGCTCTGGCTGGAACGTCCGGGCAAGATGCGGTTCGAATATGACCCGCCCAACAGCGCGGTGGTGCTGGCCCGGTCCGGCAGCGTCAAAATCTTCGACCCCAAATCAAACCAGCCGCCCGAGCAATACCCGCTGAGACGGACCCCGCTGTCGCTGGTGCTGGCGCGGAATGTGAATCTGGGTCAGGCGAATATGGTTGTGGGCCATGATTTCGATGGCACTGCCACGGTGGTGACCGCGCAGGACCCCAAAAACCCCGACTCGGGGCGGATCGAGCTGATGTTCACCGACAACCCGGTCGAGCTGCGCAAATGGGTGATCCACGACAATGCGGGCGGCCAGACCACGGTGCTGCTGGGTGCGCTGACCGAAGGCGGTCAACTGGATCAGAACCTGTTTTCAAGCAGAACAAGAAGCGGGTCTGGCAACCGCTGACCCGCCTTAAGGCTTAGTGCCGGCAGGTCGCCAGCTGCGCCTGATACAGGTTGGCACGCGCATCCACGTCATTGGCAACATTCAGCAGCCATGATTTGCCGTTGTGGCTGCCGCGCGCATAGCCGGTGTGACCTTCGTGATAGGCCAGATACTGGTTGCGCGTGTCGGACGGATGAATGCCGTTCCGCTCGTAGCTTTTGTTCATGTACCAGCCGATGAAATCCGAGGCATCCCGGATGCGGTCCCGCTTGGCCCGGCGTTTGCCGGTTTCGCGCTGGTACTGATCCCAGGTGCCGTCCAGCGCCTGACCATAGCCATAGGCGCTGCTTTGGCGACCCATCGGAATGACGCCCAGCACATATCTGTGCGGCGTGCGCGCATCGTGGCGATAGCGGCTTTCCTGATAGATCGTCGCCATCTGGACGTGGACCGGCACGCCCCATTTGCGTTCGGTGCTTTTGAACGCCCTGATGTAATCGGGCTTTTCACGCGCAATGCTGCACGCGTCATTCAGTTTGCTGGGCGGTTGTTTCGAACCACCCCCACAGGATGCCAAAAGCAGCACCCCGAAGAGTACGATAAGAATTCTGCTCATGTGCCTCGTGCCTTTTTTCCGCATTCTAGCGCAGATTGAGCGCCGAGGAAATCACAATCGCTACAGAACCATAGCCAGAACCATCGGCAGCGCTGCGACCGACAACAGGGTCGAGACCATGACCATCCCCGCCACAGCGTCCGCATCCGCCCCGAATCGTTCCGCCAGCAGATAGGATGTGACCGCGACCGGGGTGCACATCTGCAGAACCAGAACGCCAAAGGCGACGGACTCCAGTTCGAACGCGGCGGCTACGGCCCAGCCAAGCCCGAAGCATACGGCCAGTTTCAGCAGCGACAGCCACACCGCCCGCCCCAAGTTATGCGTGCTGAGCCGCGCAACCGCAACGCCGACGGTCACCAGCATCAGCGGCACCGCCATCTGCCCCAGCAGATCAAGTGTGTTGGTCAGGAACACAGGCGTCTCCCACCCGCGCCACAGAAACAGCGCGCCCAGGATGGTCGCCCAGACCATCGGCTGGCGCATCACCTGCCCGAACGCGCCTTTGCCCGCGACAAGGTAGATCCCGTAAGTGAATGAAAACAGGATGGATACGGCCAGAAACAGCACCGCATAGCCCAGCCCGGCCTGACCAAAGGCAAACAGGCACAGCGGCAGGCCAAGATTGCCGGTATTGCCGAAAATCAGCGGCGACAGATAGGTGCGCTGATCCAGTTTCAAGACCCGGACCAGGACCCAGAACACCGCCACCAAAGCCAGGTTGGCGACAAGGGTTGCGACCGTGAAGCGCGACAGATCGCCGCCCGAAATCTCGGATTGCATCAGCGCGACGAAGATCAGGCTTGGCAGCGCAAGGGTCATGCCGAACCGCGTAACGAATTGAAGCCGATACTCGAATCCCAGCCGGACCCATGCAAAACCGATGCCCGCCAGAAGAAAGACCGGGGCCGCAATTTCGAACACTGTCAGTAGAAGGTTCACAGACTGTTTCCCCGAAATTCGGATCAATGATTGGATTTTCTGCCCGAAAACAGGTAGTAAATGCTTTGGGGGCATAAACAAATGCTAAAGACACGCGCCAAGTACGGCCTGGGACAGGTGGTCCGTCACAAGAAACATCCCTTTCGAGGGGTGATCTTTGACGTGGACCCAGAGTTTTCGAATACCGAAGAATGGTACGAAGCTATTCCCGAGGACAGCCGGCCCATCAAGGAACAGCCGTTTTACCACCTGTTGGCGGAAAACGACCAATCCTTCTATGTGGCTTATGTTTCAGAACAAAATCTGGTCGCCGACTATTCCGGCGAACCGGTCGAACACCCGGATATCCCAAACATGTTCGGCCCGTTCGAGGACGGGTCCTACCCGCTGCATTTCCATCTGAATTGATTCAGTCCGGCGTCCGCCTTTAGGCGGGTGAGATTTCAATATCCCAACGCGCATCCGTCTTTTCTGGGGTCGCTTGCCCCCTCAAGAACACCGTCATCCCGGATTCGGATCGCTTGCGCTCCACCCAAGGGGGTTTCCGGGTGCTCAATAGTGTGCCCCATTTCCGATAATTGTTTCGCGACCTGTGCCGGGAAGCCACGTTCGACCATTAGAACCGGCCCGTCGGCAAAGGCGCGGGGGGCGTCGATCGCCTCCTGCAGGTCCATGCCGAAATCCGTAAGGTTCGACACAAACCGCGCGTGGCCGGTGGGCTGATATGCCCCGCCCATGACGCCAAATGGCATCAGCACGCGCCCGCCCTGTTTCAGCAGGCCGGGGATGATCGTGTGCATCGGGCGTTTGCCGCCGCCCAGCTCATTCGGATGACCCGGCTGCAGATTGAACCCCGCCCCCCGGTTCTGCAGCAGAATGCCGTATTTTTCCGAGGCAATGCCGGATCCAAAACTGTGGAAGATCGAATAGATCAGCGACACCGCCATTCTGTCCCGGTCGACCACGGTGATATAGACCGTGTCCTTGTGGATCGCCTCGGTCAGCGGGGCGGCGGCGGGCATTGCGGCCTTCGGGTCGATCAAAGCGGCCAGCTTGGCAGCGGTGTCGGGGTCGAGGAGCCGGTCCACACCGGCCATGTGATCGGGGTCAGCAATGAACCGGTTGCGGGCGTCATAGGCCAGCTTGGAGGCCTCGGCTTCGATATGCACCCGTTCCGCACCAAGCGGGTCCATGGCGGACAGGTCGAAATGTTTGAGAATGTTCAGCAGCAAGATCGCCGTCGCGCCTTGCCCGTTCGGTGGATGCTCGACAAGGTCGATGCCCTGATAATCCCCGCTCAGCGGTTCAGCCGGGGTGCAGCGGGTGGTCTGAAAGTCTTCCGCCGTGTGCAGGCCACCCATCGCCGACAGGGCCAACACCATGTCCTGCGCAATCTCGCCCGAATAGAACGCGTCGGGCCCGTGTTTCGAGATCTGGCGTAGAACCTCAGCCTGGCCGGGGGCGCGGAATATCTGGCCGGTGCCCGGTACCTTGCCGTTGATCAGATAGTGGCTGCGCGCCGCACCCTGCAGCGTGTCAGCCCCGCTTTGCCAGTCGAATGCCACGCGCGGGGCCACCGGAACGCCCTGTTCCGCATAGCGAATCGCGGGCTGCAGAATCGCATCCAGACCCAAACACCCCTCGGAGTCGGCCAGATGGCAAAACGCATCCACCGCGCCCGGTATCGTCACTGCATCGGCGCTGTTCAGGGGCACGGCAGACAGGCCCTGGTCCCGCAACCTGTCGGCACTGGCCGCTGCTGGGGCACGGCCCGACCCGTTCAGCGCGCGCACGTCACTTTCACCGGCGCGGTTGAACAACACAAAGCAATCGCCGCCCAACCCCGTCATCTGCGGCTCACAAATGCCCAGCACCACCGCCCCGGCAATCGCCGCATCCATCGCGTTGCCGCCTTGCCCCAGAATGTCGAGCGCAACCTTTGCAGCCAGCGGATGCGATGTCGCACACATCCCCTCGGTGGCCAGAACTTCGGACCGGCCCGGTTTGTGCAAATCCCGCATATTACCCCTCCTGTTGCCTGCAACGGGGCGAAGGTAAAACCTGATCCGGTATTGTCCAGCAATTTAAGGGGGGGGAAGTTCCTCGGCGCCGGTCACTGGGTGGGGGCTGTGATTAATGGCGCCGAGGGAAGCTATCTGAGCTACAAGACTAGGTATGATGCTGGTTTTGGGCGCTACAATGGTTCGAAAGAGGCCTTATTGTGGCCATTTGCGGTCAATCATGGCGGTCAAAGTCAAAGCGCAGGGACAGCAGGTTGCATCCCTGACGCCGCTCATACCGGATATCGCTTGTCAGTTGGTGGATCAGAAACCAGCCAAACCCGCCCTCGGGCAGGTCCTGAACCGATGATCCGATCTGCGCCGGAACCCCGTCGGGCGGCTGGCACCCCGGCAGCGGGTTCCCGGTATCCGTGATCAGGATGTCCAACTGATCCTGATCCAGCCTGCACGACACCTGAACCTTCGTCGCCGCGATCCCGGCATAGGCGTGTTCCACCACGTTGTTGATCGCCTCTGCCAATGCAATCCTGACATCGCCGGCCATGTGCGCAGGCAGACCCTGCTTTGCCAACCCGGTGCTGAGTTGCGCAATGCCCGCGCTGGCCTCGGACGCGGTTGCGGGGAAGGTCAGTTCCATACGGGTTTCATCACATGCGGGTTTCACACGCTCACTCCTGCCGAAGTCAGTCCACAGGGTCTGACACCGCGTCGTCCAATGTGGCGAACAGCCTGAAGACCGTGTCCATGCGCGTCAGGCGAAACACCTTTTCGACAACCGGCTGCAGACCGGCCAGATCCAGCCTGCGATCCTGCCCCAGTTGCTTCATCGAGGCGACAATCGCACCCAATCCGCTGGAATCGATGAATTCGACCCCCGACAGGTCCAGCACAACCCGAGTCGCATCCGCCTCGGTCTCGCTGCGCATGTCTTCCTTGAACTGAATGGCCATTGCCGCATCGATCCGGTCGGCATGGACCGTGATAACCTGTGTTGTGCCGGTCGTTGTGCTGGTCAGCCCCATGGTCAACCGCCCCTCAATCTGAAACTGCGTCGTAAAAATACGCTAGACGGCAAATCTTACCAATCGGTATTCATGCTCGGACAAGCAGGAGGAAAACCGGGATGAAAGACGTCGTGATCGTAGGGGCCGCCCGCACACCGATGGGCGGGTTTCAGGGCATGTTCGACGGGGTCGCCGCCGCCGATCTGGGCGGCACCGCGATCCGCGCAGCGCTGCAACAGGCCAACACGCAAACGGTGGATGAGGTCCTGATGGGCTGCGTCCTGCCTGCCGGTCAGGGCCAGGCCCCCGCGCGACAGGCCGGATTCGCGGCGGGGCTTGGCGAAGAGGTGCCCGCCACAACGCTCAACAAGATGTGCGGGTCGGGGATGAAGGCGGCGATGATCGCCTTTGACCAGATCGCGCTGGGCCACGCCGACACGATGGTCGCAGGCGGGATGGAAAGCATGACCAACGCGCCCTACCTGCTGCCTAAAATGCGCGGCGGAGCCCGCATCGGCCATGGTCAGGTGGTCGATCACATGTTCCTCGACGGGCTCGAGGATGCCTATGACAAGGGCCGCCTGATGGGCACCTTTGCCGAAGACTGCGCCGAAACCTATCAGTTCACCCGCGAGGCGCAGGACGAATACGCCCTGAAATCCCTGTCAAATGCCCTGGCTGCTCAGGAAAGCGGCGCATTCGACGATGAAATCACCCCGGTCCTCGTCCAAACCCGCAAGGGAGAGGTCACGCAGGGTGCCGATGAGCAGCCAAAATCCGCCCGGCCCGAGAAAATCCCGACCCTGAAACCCGCCTTCCGCAAGGACGGGACGGTGACAGCGGCCAATTCCTCGTCGATCTCTGATGGTGCCGCTGCGCTGGTTCTGGCCTCTGCTGATGCCGCCGAGGCGCAGGGTCTGGCGGTGCGCGCCCGCATTCTTGGGCACGCAAGCCATGCCCAGGCACCGGGCCTGTTCACCACGGCACCGATTCCCGCGGCGCAAAAACTGCTGTCGCGCATCGGCTGGAGCAAGGATGACGTGGATCTGTGGGAGGTCAACGAAGCCTTCGCCGTCGTCCCCATGGCCTTCATGCAGGAAATGGGTCTGCCGCGCGAAAAGGTGAACGTGAACGGTGGGGCCTGTGCACTCGGGCACCCGATCGGCGCATCCGGGGCACGGATCATGGTCACACTGCTGAACGCGCTGGAAAAACGAGATCTCAAACGCGGAGTCGCAGCAATATGCATCGGCGGCGGCGAAGGTACGGCCATCGCCATCGAACGGGTTTGACGCTTCATCTTTTTCCAAATACTCCGGGGGTGAATTGAGCCGCAGGCTCAAGAGGGGGCAGCGCCCCCACCCCTCAGACCCCAAGAAACCCTGCCATGACCGTTGACTACGACACGCTGACCAAGACCATCGCCGCCCTGACCGAAGGCGAGACCGACCAGATCGCCCTGATGGCGACCATCGCCTGCGAGGTTCATCATGCCGATGATCGGTGCGACTGGACCGGGTTCTACCGGGTGACCGAGCCCGATCTGCTGAAGATCGGACCCTATCAGGGCGGTCACGGATGCCTCGTCATCCCCTTCGACCGCGGCGTGTGCGGCGCGGCGGCCCGGACGGGCGAGGCTCAGCTGGTCCCGGATGTGGACGCCTTTCCGGACCATATCGCCTGCGCAAGCTCAACCCGGTCCGAACTGGTTCTGCCGGTGCGCGACGCCCGGGGCGAGGTCATTGCGGTCTTTGACATCGACAGCGACCAGCCGGATGCGTTCGATCAGAATGACGCAGATCGGTTGAGTGCGATTCTGGCCCAAGTGTTCGAGGTGTGATCCAGCGCCTGCTGCGTCGCGAACATAGCCAGATCATGTATCTGATGGCCTGAGGGGGCAGATCCATGGCAGCCTCGGGCAATCAGGCCTGTCACTGAAACCCGGTTTCAGGTCATTGAATCAGAGCAGGGTTGAATAGCAGAACACATCCGGCGGCCTGAAATCCAAGAATGGCAAATAGCCACGCGGAAAACCCGCGTTTGCGCGTCTTGTGCCTGAATATCCACCGTCCCGGCACTGCGCCGGGGCTGCCTCCCAAGGCGGCCAGCAACAGCAGTCTGCGTTCGGCAATTCTGCGCTTGCGCCGCCCCGCCCGGGCCTTGTCCCAGCCAAAAGCCATCAAAGTCAGGGCGTTGATCGCCCATAGGTACATCACCGCAATCCACATGCGGACCCATTAGCCATGCCACGTGCGAAGCGCAAATGAAAAAACGCTTGGAAATTTCACCGATTCGCGCCATCGTGAAAAACACGATGAAATTTTCATGAGAGTCGGAGCCGCCCGTGAATTCCCAAGCCCCAAACAGCGCGACTCTGGGTGCGGATATCCGGGCCCTGCGCAAGGCGCGGGGCCTGACTCTGACCGAGATTGCCGAAAAGCTGAACCGGTCGGTCGGGTGGATCAGTCAGGTCGAACGCGACATGTCCGACCCGTCGATTTCGGACCTGCGGCAGATCGCGGATTGCCTGGGGGTACCGATGTCGATGCTGTTCGCCCATTCCGCCGCCCCGGTCGAGGAACAGGGCTATGTGGTGCGCACCGGCACGCGCCGCCCGATGGGGTCGAACAAAGAGGGGCTGATCGAAGAACTGCTCTCGCCCGATCTGACCGATGATTTCGAGATGGTCTATTCCACCTTCGAGCCCCAGTCCCGGATGCAGACCCCGGCACATCGCCCCACGCAGGAGGTCGGCTACATGTTATCCGGCCAACTGGACCTGACCATCGGCGGGCGATCTTTCACGGTTGGCGAGGGTGACAGTTTCCGCATCAAACACGAACCCTATACATGGGCCAACCCCTACGATGCGCCTGCCGTGGCGATCTGGGTCATCGCCCCGCCGGTGTATTGATGAGTTTCGAGGCCTGGACCATATTCGCGCTGTTCTGGGTGGTGTTCGTCACCACGCCGGGGCCGAACGCGGTCAATTGCATCTCGAACGGGATGAGCCTGCCTTTCGGCAAGGCCATGCTGGGCGTGCTGGCGATTCTGACACAGGCCAGCGCGTTCCTGATCCTGTCGGCGCTAGGGATCACGGCGCTGATCGCCGCGTCCCCGACCGGGTTTTTCATGGCCAAGCTGATCGGCGCAGGATTTCTGATCTGGATGGGCATTCGCGGCTGGATGAACGCCGCCAAACCCGCGCCCGCCTCGGAACGGCCGGCGCGGCATGTTTACCTGCACGCGCTGGCCGTTGCCACGATCAACCCCAAAAGCGTGGCCGGATACCTTGCCGCGTTTTCGCAATTCGTTCAGCCCGGGGTGCCGATCTGGCAGCAGATGTCGATCATCATGCCCACCGCTCTGATCATCACGACGCTCAGCTATACCGGGTTCACCCTGCTGGGCGCGCTGATGGGCCGCGCAGCACTTGGTGCGGTGTTCAACATCTGGGTGCGCCGCGTGATGGCGGCCTGTTTTATCATCTACGGCGTGTTGCTGGGCACCAGCACAACGCCCGCAGCAAGGGGGTAGCGACATGCACACAGGATCCTGCCTTTGCGGCAAGGTCGCCTTCACCATTGACGGAGACCTCAGCCCGCCCAACGCCTGCCATTGCGGGCAGTGCCGCAGGCAGTCGGGGCATCTGTGGGCGTCGACCGTGACGCATCAGGACAATCTCAGCTTTACCGCCAGCGACACGCTGGGCTGGTATCGCGCCTCGGACGCGGCCCGGCGCGGCTTTTGCAGCGCCTGCGGCTCGTTCCTCTTCTGGCAGCACAATGATGAGGACACGATCGCGATTTCGGTGGGATCTTTGGACGAGCCCACCGGTTTGAAACTCGCCCGGCACATCTTTGTCGCCGACAAGGGCGACTACTACGACATCACAGACGATCTGCCCCAGCGGGCACATTAATTAGGGAACCAAACGCATGAGTGATTTTCCAACCAAGGCCCGTGTGGTCATCATCGGCGGCGGCGTTGTTGGCTGTTCGTCGCTTTATCATCTGGCCAAAAAGGGCTGGACCGACTGTGTTCTGCTGGAAAAGAACGAGCTTACGGCAGGCTCCACATGGCACGCGGCAGGCAACGTGCCGACCTTTTCGACCTCATGGGCGATCATGAACATGCAGCGCTATTCGACCGAGCTGTATTCGCGACTGGCGGACGAGGTCGATTACCCGATGAACTACCACGTCTCGGGCTCGATCCGTCTGGCGCATAGCAAGGAACGGATGCAGGAGTTCGAGCGGGCCCTGTCCATGGGTCTGTATCAAGGTATCCCGATGGAGATGTGGACCCCGGAACAGGCGAAGGAACGGTATCCTTTCCTTGAAACCCACGACCTTGAAGGTGTTCTGTACGACCCGACCGATGGTGATATCGATCCGGCGCAGCTGACGCAGGCGCTGGCCAAGGGCGCGCGCGACATGGGCCAGAAGATCATCCGCTTCTGCCCGGCGACCGGCGTGACTCAGCACGATGACGGCACATGGACGGTACAGACGGAAAAGGGCGATATTGCCTGTGACTATGTGGTCAACGCCGCCGGATATTATGCGCAGCGGGTGGGCGAGATGTTCAAGCCCTTTGGCGGGCGCACCGTGCCTGCGATGGTCATGAGCCACCAGTACCTGCTGACCGACGAAGTGCCCGAGGTTGAGGCGTGGTCGAAGGAACATGGCGGCAAGCTGCCGCTGCTGCGCGACGTGGATATCTCGTACTACCTGCGGCAGGAAAAGAACGGGTTCAACCTTGGGCCTTATGAGCCCAACTGCAAGGGCCACTGGATGACCGAAGACGATCCGATGCCCGAGGATTTCAGCTTCCAGCTTTGGAACGACGATCTGGACCGCATCGAGGACATCGTTACTGACGCGATGGAGCGGGTGCCGCTGATGGCGACCTCGGGCGTCGGGCGGGTGATCAACGGCCCGATTCCCTACGCCCCCGACGGTCTGCCGCTGATCGGCCCGATGCCGGGCGTGAAAAACGCGTTCGAGGCGCACAGCTTTACCTTCGGCATCGCCCAGGGCGGCGGTGCAGGCAAGGTGCTGGCCGAATGGATCGTCGATGGTCACACCGAATGGGACATGTGGGCCGTCGATCCGCGCCGCTACACCGATTACACCGATCAGGATTACTGCAACCAGAAGGGCCTCGAGGTTTATGGCAACGAATACGCCATGCACTTCCCGCACCACGAATGGCCTGCCGCGCGCGACAAGAAACTGTCGCCGGTCCACGCCAAGGTTAAGGAGTTGGGCGGCGTGATGGGTGTCTATAACGGCTGGGAACGGGCCAACTGGTTCGCCAAGCCGGGCGACGATACGTCTGAGGCTGCAACCCACACCTGGGGCCGTTCGGGCCCGTGGGAGCAGCGCATCAGGGAAGAATGCGAGGCGGTGCGCGATCATTGCGGTGTGCTGGACCTGCCGGGTTTCTCGCGCTTCATGCTCAAGGGTGAGGGCGCGGCCGAGGCGTTGCGGGGACTGGTGACAGGTGGCCTGCCCAAGGTTGGCCGCATCAATCTGGTCTATATCTCGGATGACCGGGGCCGCATCCTGACCGAGATGTCTTGCCTGCGCTTGGGCGAGGATGAGTTCGTCATGATCACCGCCGCCACCGCACAATGGCATGACCGCGACATTCTGGTGAACGCCATGCCCGCAGGGGTTTCGGTCGAAGATGTCACCACCACGCGCGACACGCTGATCGTCACCGGCCCGAAATCACGCGAGATCCTGTCGGGGCTGACCGATGCCGATCTGTCCTCTGGCTGGCTGACCCATCAATCCGCGACTGTGGCGGGTCAATCCGCTTACCTGATCCGTGTGTCCTTTGCCGGAGAACTGGGCTGGGAGGTTCATGCCCTGAACGAAGACATGCCTGCGATCTATGACGCGATCCTTGAAGCCGGGGCCAAGCCGTTCGGCATGTATGCCCTGAATTCGTTGCGTATCGAAAAGGGGTACCGCGCGTGGAAGGGCGACCTGTCGAGCGATTACTCGCTGCTCGAAGGGGGCTTGGGCCGTTTCGTCAAGCTGGACAAACCGCAGGATTTCCCCGGCAAGGCCGCGATCCTGAGCGAAAAGCAGCAGGGCGTCGCGAAATCCTTTGTCACTCTGACGGTGGATGCGGGCGATTGCGATGCGCCCTATATGTCCTGCATCTGGCAGGGCGATCAGATCGTGGGCGAGACGACGTCCGGAGCATGGGGCTATCGCGTCGGCAAGTCCATCGCGCTGGGCATGATCAAGGCCGAACTGGCGAACCCGGGAACCGAGCTCGAGGTTGAAATCTACGGTCAAAAATGCCGCGCTGTGGTACAGGAGGATCAGCCGCTTTGGGATCCGACAAACGAGCGGTTGCGCGCATAACGCCCAAAAGGGGATGCCATGAGCACACGATACGCCAAATTGGGACCCGGTGAGGGTCCCAACTATGACTGGGAAAACGACCACACCTTCGTCAAGGTCTCGGGCGACGACACCGGTGGGGCCTATACGCTCATGGAAGACAATCTGAAGGCCAGCTTTGCGCTTGGCCTTCATCGCCATGACAGCCATGCCGAGACGTTTTATTTTCTGGACGGCGCGGTGGATTTCTATGTCGATGGCGACTGGCACCGCTGCACGGCTGGGACCACGATGCATGTGCCTTCGGGTGTGCCGCATGCCTGCCGGGTTGCGGATAATGCGCCAGCGAAGATGCTGATGATCTTTCAGCCCTCGGGATTCGATGGCTTTCTGGCAGAGCTTGCAACCATGACCGGGGATGATTTTGCGGATGAGGCCAAAATGGCCGAATTGAATGCACGCTACGACATTGTTCCGATGGGCCCCGTGCCGCCCCATCCCGATGATGAGAGATAAGGCAATGACGGTCCCGACCACCATGTCCGGCGTTCACCTGACCCGCCACGGCGGCCCCGAAGCGCTGGACTGGCGCGAGGATATTCCGGTGCCGGAACCGGGGCCCGGTCAGGTGCTGGTCCGGGTGGCGGCCGCCGGGGTCAACAACACCGATATCAACACGCGGGTCGGCTGGTATTCCTCGGACGTGACCGGGGCTACCGATGCGGTCGACCAAAAGGTCGAGGCCGGGGGCTGGGGCGGGGCCCTGCACTTCCCGCGCATTCAGGGCGGCGATCTGTGCGGCATCGTCGAGGTAGCTGGCCCCGAGACCGGGTTCTGGCCCGGTCAGCGCGTGACCTGCCCGATCAACCTGCCGCGCCCGCGCCCCGGCAACCCGTTCGGGTTCATAGCACTTGGCTCCGAGATCGACGGGGCGTTTGCCCAATACTGTCTGGTTCAGGCGGATGACCTGTATGACGTGACAGCCTCACCGCTGTCAGACATCGAAATCGCCGCCATTCCCTGCGCATTCGGCACCGCCGAGAACCTGCTGACGCGCGCAGGTGTCACCGCCGGGCATAAGGTGCTGATTACCGGAGCCTCGGGCGGCGTTGGTCTGGCCGCGGTTCAGCTGGCCCGTTTGCGGGGGGCCTCGGTCTGGGGGGTGACGGGGGCGTCAAAGGCGGATGTGGTGAAAGAACAGGGCGCCGTTGCCACGTTCGACCGGGGCGCGCCGCTGCCGCAGGATATGTTCGATGTGGTCATCGATGTGGTCGGCGGGCCGGTCTGGCCCGACCTGATCCTCGCGCTGAAACCGGGCGGAGCTTACGCCGTGTCGGGCGCGATTGCCGGGCCAATCGTTCAGGCCGATCTGCGTGACATCTACCTGCGCGACATCACCATCCACGGCTGCACCCATCAGGCCCCCGAAGTGTTTGGCCGTCTGGTCGAGTTGATCAATCAGGGGCGGATAAAGCCCCTGGTTTCAAAGACCTATCCGCTGCGCGAGATCGCGCAGGCGCAGGACGACTTTCAATCCAAGCTGTTGCCGGGCAAGCTTGTCCTGATCCCGTGAGAAAGAGGTAACATGGCAGATATCACGCTTCTGGACGGCTCAATCGGGCAGGAACTGGTTAAGCTTAGTGGGAAAACCCCGACGCCGCTCTGGTCGACGCGGGTGATGATCGACCATCCCGAACTGGTCGCTCAGGTGCATGCCGAATATTTCCGCCGGGGCGCGATGATTGCCACCACCAACACCTATGCCGTCCACCGCTCGCGCCTTGTGCGCGCCGGAATGGAAGAGCAGCTTGGGGCCCTGATCGACGCCGCCCTGACCCAGGCGCAGGCCGCGCGGCAAGGCACGTCGGGCCGGATCGCAGGATCGCTTGGGCCGTTGCTTGCCACCTACCGCCCCGATCTTGAGCCCGATCCGGCGGATGCGGCGCAAAAATACGCCGAACTGGTCAATCTGATGACGGATCGCGTGGACTTGTTTCTGATCGAAACCGTATCCTCGGTGCTCGAGGCCGAAGGGACCCTGCGTGGCACTGAACGAGCAGACAAACCGGTCTGGCTGGCCTTGTCGGTGATGGATGATGACGGCACGCGGCTGCGGTCGGGCGAACCGCTGGGCGATATCGCCCCCTTGGTGGCGCAGTACCGGCCCGACGCCCTGCTGATCAACTGCTCGCGCCCCGAGGCGATACCGGCCGCGTTGCAGATTCTGTCACAGGTGGGGTTGCCGTTCGGGGCGTATGCCAATGGTTTCACCCATATCGCCGACGGATTCCTGAAAGACGCGCCCACGGTGGACGCACTGGACCGACGGATCGACCTTGACCCGGCGGCCTATGCCGAGCATGCAATGCGTTGGGTTGCACAAGGGGCGACGATCGTTGGCGGATGCTGTGAAATCGGACCGGATCATATCGGGGCGCTGGCCGGGGCGCTTCGGTCTGCCGGGCATCGGATTGTCTGAGGGGTGGTGATGAACCCAAAGCCAAAGCCGAACGTATCCGAACTCCCCGTCCGGCATTTCGACATTCTGGTCGCGCCGGGGTTTGTTCTGCTGGAGCTTGCGTCTCTGGTCGAAGTGCTGCGCGTGGCCAACCGGGTGTGCCCGACCCCCCCGTTCAGCTTCACCTACCGGTCGCTGCGCGGCGGCCCGGTGGCCAGCAGCAGCGAGGCGACGGTTTCGACTCAGGCCATCCTGCCCCAACCCAAGGCCGATTACCTGTTCGTCATCGGCAACTCGGACCCCGATCAGCCCGACCTGTCGCTGGGCCGTATCGTGTCGGATTACACCTATCGCGGCGCGCAGGTGTTTTTGCTGGCCGAAGCCGCCAGCCGGTATATCGACGAACAGGGCACCGCCGATCTGGCGACGCATTGGGAAAATGCCTCGTTCCTGCGCGAACGCGGCGCGCGGTTCGAGGCCAAGCTGTCGATTGCCACCGAACGCGGCGCGGTCGTGACCTGTGCCGGGATGGAGGCGACGACGGATGTTGCGCTGGCGGTGATCGGGCGGCATGTGTCCGGCCCCGCCAAGATGACCGTCGCCGATATCCTGCTGCACGAAAACATCCGCGATTTTTCCTCGATGCAGCCGTTCTCGGGCGTGAAAACCACAGCCACCGGCGACGCCAAGCTGGATCAGTGCATCAAGCTGATGCAGGCGAATATCGAAGACCCGCTGCCGATCCGGCAGATCGTGGACGCGTTGCATCTGTCGAACCGGTCCCTGGAGCGCAAGTTCAAGACGTTTTTCGAAACCACACCCAACGGGTTCTATCGCGAGATGCGTCTGGCCAAGGCGAATAACCTGCTGCTCAACACCACGATGAGCGTGCGGGAAATCGGGCTGGCCTGCGGATTTCCGAACGGGTTTTCGTCGATCTACAAAAGCTTTTTCGGCGTCACGCCGTTTGTCATGCGGCGCGGCAAGCGTCAGCCATCGCAGGGATGATTTTTGCGCATTCTCTGACGTTTTTGGTGGATATATTGTCGATCTTCCGTGCCATTCAAAGGAAAACCTGAACTAACGGAGACATCAGGATGGTCGATATTCCTACCAAGGCCCGCGTGGTCATCATCGGCGGCGGTGTCATCGGGTGCTCGGTCGCCTATCACCTGACCAAAAAGGGCTGGAGCGACGTTGTGCTGCTGGAGCGCAAGCAGCTGACCAGTGGCACCACCTGGCATGCGGCGGGGCTGATCGCGCAGCTGCGCGCCACCAAGAACATGACCAAACTGGCGAAATACAGTCAGGAGCTTTATGGCTCGCTCGAGGAAGAAACCGGTGTCGCCACCGGGTTCAAGCGCTGCGGTTCGATCACTGTGGCGCTGACCGAGGAGCGCAAGGAAGAAATCTATCGCCAGGCCGCCATGGCCCGCGCTTTCGGCGTTGAGGTCGAGGAGATTTCGAACGAGCGTGTGCAGGAGCTGTATCCGCATATCAATCTAGACGGGATCAAGGGGGCTGTCTACCTGCCGCTTGACGGTCAGGGCGACCCGGCCAACATCGCGCTGGCGCTGGCCAAGGGCGCCCGTCAGCGCGGCGCGCTGATCAAGGAACGCACCAAGGTCACCGCTATCGCCAAAGAGGGCCGCTTTGTCACCGGTGTCGACTGGGAATCCGATGACGGATCGGCCTCGGGGCATATCGAATGTGACATGGTGGTGAACTGTGGCGGCATGTGGGGCCACGAGGTCGGCAAGATGGCGGGCGTCAGCGTACCGCTGCAGGCCTGCGAGCATTTTTACATCGTGACCGAAAACATCGATGGCATGACGCAACTGCCGGTGCTGCGGGTGCCGGATGAATATGCCTATTACAAGGAAGACGCGGGCAAGATCCTTTTGGGGGCCTTTGAGCCGGTTGCCAAACCATGGGCCAATGACGGCATTCCGAAGGATTTCGAGTTCGACCAGCTGCCGGAAGATTTCGACCATTTCGAACCCATTCTTGAAATGGCGGTCGAGCGGGTGCCCCTGCTGGCCGAGGCGGGGATTCACACTTTCTTCAACGGCCCCGAAAGCTTTACGCCCGATGATGCCTATCACCTGGGCCTTGCGCCCGAGCTGAACAACTTCTGGGTCGCGGCGGGTTTCAACTCGATCGGTATTCAGTCCGCCGGTGGCGCGGGCATGGCGCTGGCCGAGTGGATGGATACGGGCGACAAGCCTTTTGATCTGGGTGATGTGGATATCGGCCGGATGCAACCGTTCCAGGGCAACAAGAAATACCTGTATGAGCGGGCAACCGAGACGCTGGGTCTGCTCTACAAGGATCACTTCCCTTTCAAGCAGAAGGAATCGGCCCGTGGCATCCGCCGGTCTCCGTTCCACTATCACCTCAAGGAACGCGGCGCCGTTTTTGGGGAGTTTTCGGGGTGGGAACGCGCGAACTGGTTCGCCCGCGAAAATCAGGAAGCGGAGTATCAGTATAGCTGGAAGCGCCAGAATTTCTTCGACAACGTGCGTGAAGAGCATATGGCGATCCGCCAGAATGTCGGCATGTACGACATGTCCTCCTTCGGCAAGCTGCGGGTCGAAGGGCCGGATGCGACCAAGTACCTGAACTACATCGCAGGTGGCCAGTATGACGTGCCGCATGGCAAGATCGTCTATTCGCAGTTCCTGAACCGCAATGGCGGGATCGAGGCTGACGTCACCATCACCCGCATCTCGACCAACACCTATCTGGTCGTGACCCCGGCGGCGACCCGCTATCACGATCAGGTCTGGATGGAGCGTCACAAGGGCGATTTCAACGTCTCGATCACCGATATCACCGCTGCCGAGGCGACTTTGGCCGTGATGGGCCCACGGTCGCGGGCGCTGCTGCAGGCGGTGTCACCCAACGATTTCTCAAATGACGTGAACCCCTTTGGTACGGCGCAGGAGATCGAGATCGGCATGGGTCTGGCCCGCGTGCACCGCGTGACCTATGTGGGCGAACTGGGGTGGGAGGTCTACATCTCATCGGACATGGCCGGGCATGTGTTTGAAACGCTCTATGAGGCGGGTCAGGGCATGGGTCTGAAACTGTGCGGCATGCACATGATGGACACCTGCCGGATCGAAAAAGGGTTCCGCCACTTCGGTCACGATATCACCTGCGAGGATCATGTGATCGATGCCGGATTGGGTTTCGCCGTAAAGACCGACAAGCCCGATTTCATCGGCCGGGATGCAGTCCTGCGGCGCAAGGAAACGGGCCCGCTTTCGCGTATGCTCCAGTTCAGACTGACGGATCCCGAACCCCTTCTGTATCACAACGAACCCATTTTGCGGGATGGTGAGATTGTGGGCTACCTGACATCGGGCGCGTATGGGTACCATCTGGGTGGTGCCGTGGGCCTGGGGTATGTACCGTGCGAGGGCGAAAAGGCAGCCGACGTTCTGGCCTCGAGCTACGAGATCGATGTCTGTGGCGTGAAGGTCAAGGCCGAGGCATCGTTGAAGCCGATTTACGACCCCAAATCCGAACGGGTGAAAGCCTGATCGGGGCACAGAACGGGGGCTCTGCCCCCGCCGCCCGTTCCGGGCGACTCCCCCGGGATACTTTGGGACAGATGAAGGAAGGATCCCCTGTTCATCTGTCTTGAAATATCCCGGAGCGCGAGGCAGAGCCTCGCTTATAGTCAGGTCGCCACATGCGGGACATATCAGAATTCCTGATGGCCCGCTTCACAGTTTACATGGTTCCCAAGCTACCCTGATCTGCCCTAAACAGGCGTGGTATCAACCGGAGACCGCTTGTGGCCGACGCCCCTGTCCCACCCAACAACGCCGACACGCCAAAAGGGCTGGCGCTGGCCGTGACGGCCTATGTCCTTTGGGGGTTTCTGCCGCTTTATTTGAAAGCAATGGCGCATATCGGGCCGGTCGAGGTTGTGGCGCACCGCATCATCTGGTCGGTGCCGGTGGCAGGTCTTCTTCTGGTGGCGCTTGGGCGAACGCGCGACATTCGCGCGGGGCTGGGCAATCCGAAAATGCTGGCGATGGGCGCTTTGACGGCGGCTCTGATTTCGGTGAACTGGGCGATTTACGTCTGGGCGATTTCCTCGGGGCATGCGCTGGATGCAGCACTTGGGTATTACATCAACCCTCTGTTCAGTATTGCGCTGGGTGCCATCCTGCTGCGCGAGCCGCTGAACCGGACTCAGCTGCTGGCCGTTGGACTGGCCGCGCTGGGGGTTCTTGTTCTGGTGCTCGAGGCCGGTAAGCTGCCCTGGGCGGCGTTGGGGCTGATGGTCAGTTGGGGGTTTTACGCCTTTTTCAAACGTTCGCTTCCAATCGGACCCAATCAGGGGTTTCTGCTTGAGGTTCTGATCCTGCTGATCCCGGCGCTGGCCTATGTGACTTGGCTGGGAGCGCAGGGAACGGGGCATTTCGGGGCGGCCGCGAGTGACACCATGCTGCTGGCAGGGGCGGGGATCGTGACGGCGGTGCCGCTGCTGGTCTATGCAAACGGGGCCAAACTGGTGCGGCTGTCGACGATGGGCATCCTTCAATACATCGCGCCGACGATGATCTTCATCACCGCCGTCGCCGTCTTTGGCGAACAGATCGACCGGGGCCGGATGATTGCCTTCCCGCTGATCTGGGCCGCTTTGGTGGTCTATTCGATCCCGATGATCCGGCAGGCGCGGGCTCAGGCCTGATGCAGCAGGCGGGCCGCTTCCCTGGCCCAGATCGCATAAGTTTTCGGGCTGGGGTGATAGCCATCCGGTGCGGCCAGGGCGGGATCGTCGGGCAAGTCCAACGTCAGGTGGCGGGCTTGCGCGTAACGCGCGGCGACCTGTTGCAAACCCTGATCCAGACGCGCGGCTTGCCGTCCCAATACCCAGGCCAGAGGCTGGGGGAGGGCAGGGAAGCGGCTCATTTGCGGAACGGCTGTCAGGACCACCCGGCGCGCGCCCAATCTGCCGGTGAGCAGGTCCATCAGGCGGGTTTGCCGCGCGATGAACCTGTTGCGGGTCACGCAGCGCGTCACATCGTTCACGCCAAGCGCCGTCACCACCGCATCATACGGGCCGTCCAGAGCCTCTAACCGGTTCAGAACGTCCAGCGTGGTGTGACCGGTTGTGGCCTCCAGCCGCCATTCGACCGAATAGTGGCGGCCCAGTTGCGTGACCAGATGGCCCGACAGGGCCTGCGCCTGCGTGCCCGCGCCAACCCCTGCCGCCGAGCTGTCGCCGGTGATCAGCAGGCGCAGGCGCGGACCCCGGCCCGAGCGCCCCTGACGCGGGCCCAAAGGCTCGGGCAGCATCTGCGCTTTGCGGCGCACGGACAGGCCCTGGGCCGCAAGCACGGGCAGCAGCGGTACCCTGAGAATCTGGTCGGCGGCAATCGGTCCGGGCATGATCAACTCAGCGCGTCTTTGTATTCCAGAAAGCGGGGATCTTTCATCACCCGGGCCATCATCGCCTCGCGCAGGGCACCAACGGTCTTGTAGGGGCGCATCACCACTTCGAAGGTCTGCACAAGGCCATCGTCGTTCAGGGTGATCAGGTCGACGCCAATCGCATCCAGATCGCCGACCTTGCACTGAAACTCCAGAGCCCAGTCGCTGCCACCGCCCATGATGCGGCGATAGCGGAAATCTGAGAAGACCTGCGCCACATGGCCCAGCACCGCCGCCACCGGCGCGCGGCCTGTCCAGGTGCTGTAATAGGTCGGCGGCAGGAACCGGACATCCTCGGCCAGAAGCGCGTGGATTAGGGTTTCATCGCCCTTGGCGACCACCTCTTGCAGGCGTTTGATTGTTGTGTGCATGTCCTCTTCCTTTTTCGTGCTGCAAGAGTTGCCGATGGCCGCCGCGCAGACAAGGACGACGTTGCGGGAAGGCGCGCGCTGCGATAGGCACCCCGCATGACCGAGACCTATGACCCCCCGACAACGCCGCTGGACGTGTTGCACGAAGATGCGCAGCTGATCGTGGTCAACAAGCCCTCGGGCCTGTTGTCGGTGCCGGGGCGGGGTGAGCATCTGGCCGATTGCCTGCTGACCCGCGTGCAGGCGAGCTTTCCACAGGCGCTGCTGGTGCACCGGCTGGATCGCGACACATCGGGGATCATGGTGTTTGCCCAGACACCCCATGCGCAGCGGCATCTGGGCCTGCAGTTCGAAAAGCGCCAGACCCGGAAAACATATGTTGCCCGCGTCTGGGGCACGGTCGCGCTCAAGACCGGGACCGTGGACCTGCCGCTGACCGTGGACTGGCCCAATCGACCGCGCCAGATGGTGTGCCATGACACCGGTAAACCTGCCGTTACAGACTGGCGCGTCGTGAAGCATGAGGGGGACACCACGCGTTTACGCCTGTTTCCCAAAACCGGCCGGTCGCATCAATTGCGGGTCCACATGCAGGCGCTGGGGCATCCCATTTTGGGCGATCCGTTCTACGCCACCGGGCCCGCGCTGGAGTTCCCCCGGCTGATGCTGCATTCCGAGGAACTGCGCCTGAAACATCCCGAAGGTGGCGTTGCGATGAAGTTCCGCGCCTCTGCCGAATTCTGACCCTTTGGCGGGTATTTGCCGATCTCACCGCATTGTTGCTTGAGACTGTCGCGGCGCAGCGTGATATACTGAGCCAAACGAACCAAACCCGGCAAACGGGTACAGGAGCAGAAGGTGACATCATGATGATTTCCAAGTTTTTTCTGGCCACCGGGCTGTGCTCGGCCATGGCTCTGACCGCATGTACCGATCCCGGTACGCTGAGCGTGCCGAGCGATCCCAACCAGAACACCAAGCAGGGCGCGATCCTGGGTGGTCTTGTGGGGGCCGGTGTCGGCGCCATCGCAAATGGCTCTGATCCCTTGCTGGGGGCGCTGGCCGGTGGGGCCATCGGCGCGGCGGGCGGCGGCCTGATCGGCAATCAACTGGACAAACAGGCGGCGGAACTGCGCCAGCAACTGGCCAATGACGGTATCACCATCGTCAATGCGGGGGATCGGCTGATCGTCACCGTGCCCAATGACATCACCTTTGACACCGACAGCGCCACCGTGCGTCCGGCACTGCGGTCCGATCTGGTGAAGGTGGGGCAGAATCTGGTGAACTACCCCAATTCGAACGTGCAGATCATCGGCCATACCGACAGTGATGGCGATGCGTCTTACAATCAGGGCCTGTCCGTCCGCCGCGCCGATGCGGTGGCTGATATCCTGCAGGCAAACGGTGTCAGCTATAACCGCATCTCGACCATCGGTCAGGGCGAGAACAACCCCGTAGCCTCGAACCTGACGCCCGAGGGCAAGGCGCAGAACCGTCGGGTCGAGATCATCGTGGTGCCCAGCGGCAACGCCTGATCCTGCACCGCAACCGGGTGCTCTGCGCAAGGGCTGTGCATCAAACGGGGTTTGGTTCCGGCCTTTCCCGGTTTAACTATGGGGAAACACTGAATCGGAGTTTCCCCTGATGTCCAAACCGGTCCTGCTTGGCCTGTCCGGGTCATTGCGCCAGAACGCCACCAACCGCAAACTTCTGCGCGAAGCCGCGCGGCTGTTTGAACCGGCCAGCTTTATCGAAGCGGATCTGAACCTGCCGCTCTATGACGGGGATGTCGAAGAGGGTGAGGGCATCCCCGCCGCCGTTCTGACGCTGGCCGAACAGATCGCGCAGGCCGATGCGGTGATCATTTCCACGCCGGAATACAACAAGGGGCCTTCGGGGGTTCTGAAAAACGCGCTGGACTGGGTCAGCCGGACCGAAGGCAACCCGTGGGCGGACAAGCCCGTTGCCGTGATGTCCGCCGCCGCAGGCCGCGCCGGGGGCGAACGGGCGCAGATGATATTGCGGGCCTATATGGTGCCGTTCCAGCCGCGTATCCTGCAGGGGCCCGAGATTCATCTGGCCAGCAGCTCGGATGAGTTTGACGAGCAAGGAAGGCTGCTCAGCCATCGCTACGAAAAAGCGCTGCACAAGCTGATGGAGAAACTGCGGGACATGAGCATAAACTGCCCCAATGCCTCGTGACGTGCAGACCGATGTGATGGACCCGGCGCGGGCGGCTGCGCTGCAAGCGGCGCTGGGCCGGGACGGGGCGATCACCGACGGGTCTGCACTGCCGCCCTTCTTTCACCACCTGTATTTCTGGACGGCCCGTGCGCCGGATCAATTGGGCCGCGATGGCCACCCCCGCGTCGGCGACGCCCTGATCCCCGATATGGGCCTGCCCCGCCGGATGTGGGCTGGTGGTCGGCTGGAGTTTCACGCCCCGTTGATCGCAGGGGTTCCGGCTGAACGGCGATCCGCGCTGGACAGCCAAAGCACAAAGGTCGGGCGGTCGGGCCCGCTGGGCTTTGTCACCCTGCGGCACGAGGTCTGGCAGGCGGGCACCCTGTGCCTGACCGAATGGCAGGACCTTGTGTATCGTGACGACCCGTCGGAGAAAGCGGTCAGCCCGACCCCTCCGGTCGCCAGAACGGACGAAACGGAGCGGCGAGAGGTCCGCTTCGACACCACCCTGCTGTTCCGCTATTCCGCGCTCACGTTCAACGGGCACCGGATTCACTACGATCTGGATTATGCCCGCAACGTTGAAGGCTATGACGGGCTGGTCGTGCATGGGCCATTGCTGGCGCAGCTTCTGATGCTGTTTGCCGAGGACCTGGCGGGTCCCCTGACGTCGTTTTCTTTCCGCGCCACCGCGCCGCTGATGCACTTTGAGGGCGCAGAGCTGTGCAGAGACGGGACAGATATGTGGGTTCGCGGCCCTGATGGCCGACAATGCATGCAGGCTGTGGCCGTGTCAGAGTGACGCTTCGGGCCGGAAACCCTCGGGGATCGTATCGCGGTTTTCAAGGATCAGATCGGCCATGACCTCGGCCACTTTCGGGGCCATGCCAAAGCCGATCTTGAACCCGCCATTGGCGATGAACTGGCCTTGGTGCAGAGGATGCGCGCCCAACATCGGCGCGCGGCTTTTGCTGCGGGGGCGGACGCCTGCCCAACGCTCGATCACCTCGGCCCCGTGCAGAACCGGAACCGCGCGGGTGGCGCGGTCCAGAACATCGTTTAGCGCGGCGTCGGTGCTGGTTGGGTCGTCATAATCCCGCTCGGAGGTCGAGCCGATGGCCAGCGTTCCGTCCGCATGCGGCACGATATGGATCGCGTCGGCAAAAAGCTGTGGCACGTGACCCGCGTCAAAGCGCAGCAAGGCCGCCTGTCCTTTGACACCGTTGCCGACGGTTTTGCCAAAGGCGGCGTTGAGTTCCAGCAACCCGGCCAGCCCGGTGGCGTGGACAACGCGCCCCGCGTCGGGCGCTTCGGGAACAACCGCAACGCCCATCACCGACAAGGCCGCAACCAGCGCGGCGCAGGCGCGCCGTGGGTGCATGCGCGCGGTCAGGGTGTCGTGAATGACATAGCCCGTCGGGCTGGGCGGGCACCACGCGCCAGCCTCGGACGTTTCAATCACCCGCCACTCGGCCCGCCCCTGCCAATGATCGCGCGCCGTCTGCTGCCGCTGCCGCGCCAGATCCAGCCCGCGCTGGTCCGGGATCGGCTGGATACGGCCCAGACGCCCATAGCCTGCGGACACGCCGCCCGTCGCCTCGACCTGTGTCCAGAACGGTTCGGCCATGATCAGGCTGTCGAACTGAAACGCTTTCTTGGCGTTCCAGTTTTCCGGCACATGCGGGGCCAATGCGCCGACCAGACCGCCGCTTGATCCTGCGCCGGGGCCAAAGGGGTCGACGACCTGCACAGCCGCGCCGGCCTTTGCACAGGTCCAGGCGATGGACAGGCCGAAAATCCCCGCGCCGCGCACCGTCACATCGACCATTGCCAATCCCCTTTTCCTTGTTCAGTGTCGCGCCGCCTAGCTACAGGATTCCCCGATGGCAGACCAGCGCGCCAAACTGACCTGGACCGAGGATCGGATTCCGGTCTCGGACCGGTTCGACGATCCTTATTACTCGTTGCAAAACGGGCTGGAAGAGACCCGCCATGTGTTTCTGGCAGGCAACGACCTGCCCGCGCGCTTTGCCCCGGGGTTTCACATCGCCGAACTGGGTTTTGGCACCGGGCTGAACATGCTGACCGTCTGGTCCGAATGGGAGAAATCCGGCCAGACCGGGCCGCTGCAGTTCACCAGTTTCGAAGCCTTCCCGATGGAGGCCGAGGATATAGACCGCGCGCTGGCGGCTTTTACGGACCTGAAACCCTGGGCGGATCGTTTCCTTGCCCATTGGACCGGGCAAAGCTGCGATCTGGATACGCTGTCCTTAAGGGTCATTCAGGGGGACGCCCGCGAGACCTTGCCCACATGGGATGGCGCAGCGGATGCGTGGTTTCTGGATGGGTTCTCGCCCGCCAAGAACCCGGAACTCTGGGGCGCAGACCTGATGCGGCAGGTGGCGGATCACACCGTTCCGAGCGGCACCGCTGCGACCTATACCGCCGCAGGCTTCGTGCGGCGTGGCCTGCAAGAGGCCGGGTTCACCGTTACCCGCGCGCCCGGCTACGGCCGCAAACGCCACATGACGCGGGCGGTCAAGGCATGACGCAGCAGAACAATGTGCGGGCGGGCATCGCGCTCATGATCGGCGCGACGATTGTGTTCGCGATGCAGGACGGCATCTCGCGCCATCTGGCGGGGACTTATAATACCTATATGGTGGTGATGGTCCGCTACTGGTTTTTCGCGGCCTTCGTCATCGCCTTGGCCGCCCGCGCGCCCGGAGGGCTAAAGGCCGCAGCCCAGACCAGCCAGTTGGGTGTTCAGGTATTCCGAGGGGTGCTTCTGGCGGCTGAGATCTGCGTTGCCGTTTTCGGCTTCACCATCCTTGGCCTGATCGACAGTCTGGCGGTGTTCATCTGTTACCCGCTGATGATCGCCGCGCTCAGCGGGCCGATGCTGGGCGAGAAAGTCGGCTGGCGGCGCTGGGTCGCCATCGGTGCCGGATGCGTGGGCGTTCTGATTATCCTGCAGCCGGGGGCCGGGGTCTTTAACCCATGGGCGATCATTCCGCTGGTCTCTGCGTTGATGTTTGCCGTCTACGGGCTGCTGACCAGATATGTTGCCCGTCAGGACAGCGCGGCCACCAGTTTCTTCTGGACGGGCATTGCCGGGGCGGTGGCAATGACGCTGGTCGGCATGTGGTTCTGGGAACCGATGGCGCGCACGGACTGGTTCTGGATGGGGCTGCTTTGCGTGTGCGGCGTTCTAGGCCACTGGCTGCTGATCAAATGCTACGAGATGGCCGAGGCCAGCGCGGTGCAGCCCTTTGCCTATTTCCACCTGGTCTGGAGCGCGATTCTGGGCATCTCGGTCTTCGGTGAAACACTGCGCCCCGAGGTCGTCGCAGGCGCAGCCCTGGTCGTGAGCGCGGGCCTCTTCACCCTATGGCGCGAACGCCGCCAGCGTTGAGCCTGTCAACTCCTGCGAGAACGGGATCGGCAGGGCGGGCTGCCCCAGCCGGGCGCGATAGACTGGCAGGCTTTCGGCCACCCGCATCACATAGTTGCGGGTTTCGCTGAACGGGATGGTTTCGATCCAGTCCACCATATCCACCTGACCGGCGCGCGGGTCGCCAAAGCGCTGCATCCACGAGATCGGGCGTCGGGGACCGGCATTATACCCGGCGGCCATCATCACGATATTGCCGTTGAAATCCGCCGCCAGCCCGGACAGGTAATTCGCCCCCAGCTTGGCATTGTATTTCCAGTCCGAGGTCAGCCGGAGCGTTTTGTGCCCGCCGAGGATGCCCAGTTCCTGCGCGACCAGCTTGGCGGTGGCCGGCATCACCTGCATCAGCCCGCGCGCGCCTGCGCCGCTGATCACAACCGGATCGAACTCGCTTTCACGGCGGGCGATGGCCAGCGTCATTTCCTTGGCCATCGGCAGGCCCATATCGGCCACCGGATGCACCGGGTAATAGGCGGCGGGCAGCACCGTTCCGGTCGTTGCCGCGCGTTTGGCAATCATCACCGCCAGATGCGGCTCTTTCAGCTCGATCACCAGATCGCCCAGCTGCGTCGCCTGCACCGGGTCAAGGCTTTCTACCAGATGGGTCAGAAACCGCTCGGCCAGATTGTCCTCACCGGCTTTCAGCAACAGCAACCCGGCTTCCAGCACGCTGGAGGCGGCAAACTCGGCCTCTTTCCAATGCGGTGCCCGGCGCGGGCTGGCCAGTTCGCTGTCAAAGGGCCGCCCGATCTGTTCTGCCGCCAGCAGGCCATAGAATGAGGTCTGGTAATCCGCGCCCATTGCATAGGCCTCATACGCCTTGTCGGCATCGCCATGTGCGGCATAGGCCCGGCCCAGCCAATAACCGCCGCGCCCCTTGGAAATGGGCGACTGCACTGCGGTCGAGAAATTCTGGAAATGCCGGATCGCCGTGGCCGGATCATCCAGCTTGCGCAGGGCAAGGAACCCGGCCAGCCATTCCAGATCGGCATAGCCATAGCCCATTTCCGGCGTCATGTGATGGTTCGCCGCGATGGCATAGGCACGGTTTGCATCGCCCTGACGCATCGCCAGCCGCGCCAGCCTGCGCCGCCCTTCGGCCCATTTATCCGGCTCACCCAGCGCATCCGGGCCGGTTGACCGGGCCAGCATCAGATCGATGGCGCTGTCATCAAGTTCCTTCTTGTCGCGCCAGACAAAGCGGTCAAAGGCCAGCCCCGGCGCATCCGCAAGCGCTTTCGGCACGGCCGAGATTTTCCCGTCCACCCCCGGTTCGCGTTTTTGCAGGGCAATCCGCGCCTCGGCCAGTTTGCGCTGGTCGGCGCTGACCAAGGGCAACATGCGTCCGGCGCTGACCAGATGGCCGTCCCACAGCATCCGGTCCAGCCGCGCCGCGTGATGCGGTTTCAGCACCTTGGCGAAGTTCTCGATGTAATCCTTCTGCAGCCCCGACCCCATCGGCATGGTGCGCCAGGCGGTCACGATATCGGCCTCGGCCTCGCCATGCTGGCCCTTGGCCATCAGCGCAACCGCATGGTTCAGCGCTCCTTCTGCCGTCTGCGGCGGCTGATCGGCGTAGAATGTCAAAGTCCGGTCAGGATCGGCACCGGTGAAGGAGGGCTCACTTTTGCGGCGCAGCCAGGCCAGACCGGGCCAGTCCGGGCGCCGTTCCAGAAACACCAGCACATCGCCGGAACTGCCAAACCCTTCGCGCAGCCAGTGCCAGACGATGACGTCGCGCGACACCGACCCGCGCGCGCCCGACACCTGCAGCGCCTCGTTCCAGTCGCCCTTACGCATTTCGGCCAGCCCGGCCCGCAAATCGCCCGCCGCATCGGCAGATGCCCGCTGCACCGAAAGCGCCAAACACAGAATCACCGCCATCGCAGCAGCCAGAACGCGTGTCATCCCTTGCATTTCCCAACCAACCGAGGATACAGCCATGCAGGATAATGCGTGCGCTGCCGGGATCAACTCACAAACCTTCAAACGAGGCGGACCGGGGCGCGAATACCACAAACTGCACCTGAAGGAGCGTGTCATGTTCAAAGGCTCGATGCCAGCCCTCGTCACCCCGTTCAATAACGGCGAGTTGGACCTGGATACGCTCAAACACCTGGTGGAATGGCAGGTACAGGAAGGCTCGACCGGGTTGGTGCCGGTGGGCACGACCGGCGAAAGCCCGACACTGAGCCATGAAGAGCATGAAACGGTTGTGGCAGAGGTCGTGAAGGCCGCCGCTGGCCGGGTTCCGGTCATTGCCGGCGCAGGGTCGAACAACACGGTCGAGGCCATCCGCTTCGTCCAGTTCGCCAAAGCCGTCGGCGCGGATGCGGCCCTTGTCGTGACGCCCTATTACAACAAGCCGACGCAGAAGGGCCTGCTGGCCCATTTCCGCGCCCTGCACGACTGCGCCGAGATTCCGATCATCATCTACAACATCCCGGGCCGTTCGATCATCGACATGACGCCCGAAACGATGGGAGAGCTGTCGCAACTGCCGCGCATCGTCGGCGTCAAGGACGCAACCGGCGATCTGGCGCGGGTCAGCCAGCAGCGCGCGGCCTGCGGGGAAGAGTTCTGCCAACTGTCCGGTGAGGACGCCACCGCGCTGGGCTTCAACGCTCATGGCGGGGTTGGCTGTATCTCGGTCACGGCCAATGTCGCGCCCAAGCTCTGCGCCGAATTCCAGCAGGCAACGCTGGCTGGCGACTATGCCAAAGCGCTGGCCTATCAGGACCGGCTGATGCCGCTGCACGAGGCGATCTTCATCGAACCCGGACTGGTGGGCGCAAAATACGCGCTCAGCAAACTGGGCCGCTGCAGCACCGAGGTCCGCTCGCCGCTGACGCCGCTCGAGGACAGCACCAAAGCCACCATCGACGCCGCCATGGCGCATGCGGGCCTGCTGTAAGCCGCGGCCCCAAACCGGATCCGTTCTTCATCTGGCCGAAAATATCCCGGGGGAGGAATTGGCCTGAAAGGCCAAGGAGGGGGCTGGCCCCCTCCCCTTACCGTTTGCCGTAGTACAGCCCGACGACATGTTCCGCCTGCGCAAAGAACAACCAGCGTGAGATCACGACGCCGGTCAGATGCGACAGCACGGCCAGCAGCGCAAAGACATGCTTGATCGCAACACCTGCGACCG
>NZ_JBQFOU010000013.1:0-128569 GCF_056533845.1 Ruegeria sp. F5
AAACAGGCCGGACAGACGAAGGTACTGACAAAATACCCGCAAACATCACCAAAAAACTCTTGCAATGCAGGAGCCACCCACAGATGCCGTTGGCCTCCTATCAAGTTTCTGCGGCCGCAGCCCACATAGCTGTCGTTCACTTCGCCTGCTAAACTTTGGTGATGGCCAAGGTCTCAAGAGCGGACTTAGTTGCCATTTGGAAAATCAGATGGTTTCCCCAACTACTGGTATCCGTCTGGGTCATTAGGGATGAGAAGCAATGTGCCTTCAAACGCGTCGAGGTCATCAGTCATTTGCAGCCACTGCAACTTGCTTTGGTTGTTGACGTGAAAAGTCGGTTTGAAATCTTCCGGGTTTTCGAGCGACGCAGCATAATGGTGCATACCACCCGGATAGTGATCGGCTTCAAATCCAACGGGTGACCCGCACGTCCCGCAAAAGCGCCTAAAACGCCTTTGGAGCTTTCGTAAGTGCGGGGTTTATCACCGGTCCACTGAAATTTTTCTATCGGCACACCGAACCATGCGACCACCGGTGCGGCACAATTCCGACGGCAGTCATCGCAGTGGCAATAGCACGCCCATGTTTGATCACCCCGATAGACCCAGCTTGTTTTTTACACAGACAATACCCACGCGTCGCCATTCGATTTTTCTCCAAACCACTAGGAACATAGGACGCAGGCGGATATTGAGATGGATATTATTGGACGTTTCATCAGCGGAAAACGTTGGAGCTCAGGGTCAAGTTGAGCTCGTTGCAGACCCAGGACCTGACACAGCATACACCCCTGCCCCAATTCACTCTACCTATTCAACTGGCCCAAAAGCCGACCTTGAAAACGTCTTTCGGTTGCCGCAACGGCACCCTAAAAGCGAAAATTTGTGCGAGACATCACTCTTTACTGGTATCGCAATACCCAAATTGAGACCAAACCTGCTCGAAAACAGCTCGAGCTAGACGACGCTCACTCCCTCTATGTCGTCGATTGCCAACACATGACCTCGCTCCAAACGTCAACTGGCAAAAATACTAGAGGTTGTCATCTGACGTTCATCCGCAAAATAATAGCGCTTCATCTGAGCGCGCTACCTTGTCCTACTGGGATAGAAACGCGTTGGTTCTTAAAGAACAATCGTCGGTTAAAGGGATATCTTTGTTGTTGGATCGACGCGAGGCGGTGAAGTGCAGAAAAAGAACATTCCGCCATAGGTTCTGTTCGTTCATTTTCGCCATTACCCTGATGGTCAGCATTGGTCTATCGGACATGGCCACTGCACAGACAGCGAGCTTTCGATCTATCGATACAAACTCTGACGGCGTTCTTAGTTTCAATGAACTTGTGGCTGCCTTCGGGGAAGCAGGCGCGCGCAGGTTGATTGACGATATCGACCGAAATGGTGACAGCCGCATTACGATCAGGGAATTGCGGCAAAGCTCGGACAGGAAGAATGAAGATCGAGACGGACGTGAAGATCGGGGAAATCGGAAAGGAGGGGAGCGAAACGACGACAATGGCGGCTCTGGCGGAAAGGGTGGCGGTGACGACCGTGATGATGACGGTGGAGATGACAACGGGAACGACGATGGGGATGATGACGGCGATGACGACTGATCATCGACCAGCCGTCGTTGGGTGCTAAGCTCAATCCCTGCATCTCTGCCTGCTCAGAATATTGGGGCCGCTACGAATCTAAGTTCCCGCCCAGACAACGCGTTCATCTGCTGTTCATTCAATCGCACCACATCCCGTCATGCACCTTTGCAACCTTTCTCACACGGTGCTGACAAGATGAAACCATGGACACGTCAGCCACGGAGCAAAGCATGACACAGTTTTCCCCAATCCCCATAAGTGCTTGCGAAACCGCAAAATGGGCATTCACAACCCGCCGCGTTGTTCGGTCGGATGTTTACGGCCTCAACACTCAGACGAGCAGTGCAAAAGCAGGCGATCTGATCCTCTGCGAGATCGTCGAGATCGGGCACCACAAGAAAATACAGCTCGCCGAGCGGCGAGTTTCGACCAGCTATCCAGGCGATTTTGTGGTACTGTGCCTGGGTGATCGCTATGCGCCGGATCAATTCCTTGCCAGTGCTGTTGTCGACGATGATCTCATTGATCTGGTTGCGGGTGGTGGTGTAGCGGGCCGGGTGGATGCCGCGCATATCCGCATGGAAGAACCAACGCGGCTGAAGCCCCTCGGGCTTCTGACCAACGCCAAAGATCAAGTGATCAATATCGTGGATTATGCCCTGCCACAATTGCCCGCCAATGACCGGGTAACCGTAATCGGCGTATTTGGGGCATCGATGAACTCCGGAAAGACAACCGCTGCTTCAAGCCTGGGCCATGGCTTGATGCGCGCGGGGTATTCTGTGGCAGGTGTAAAAGCCACAGGCACCGGCGCCTTCGGCGATTTCAACAGTTTTGAGGATGCAGGCGCGGTTGCGCTTGATTTTACGGATGTAGGAATGGCGACAACCTATCGGATGTCTTTGGAGAAGATCGAAACGGGCTTTGACACGCTTATAGCTACAGCCGCATCGCGAGGGGCCGAAGTGGTGGTTGTAGAAATCGCAGACGGCGTGTTCCAACAGGAAACACGCGCAATCCTTAAATCCTCGCGCATTCGGGATCGTCTGGATGGCATCCTGTTTGCAGCGCCAGACGCGCTGAGCGCATTGGGCGGTATTACTGTGCTGAGACGGGTTGGGCTAAGCCCATTTGCGATTTCCGGGCGGGTAAG
This sequence comes from Ruegeria sp. F5, assembly GCF_056533845.1. NCBI lineage: Bacteria > Pseudomonadati > Pseudomonadota > Alphaproteobacteria > Rhodobacterales > Roseobacteraceae > Ruegeria > Ruegeria sp. F5. Next base: position 2,751 of record NZ_JBQFOU010000013.1, read on the forward strand.
TTGCTCACCCCTCGCTTCAGCCGAAGCGTTTGAAGCCACCGGGTGCCCGATCCTGTCGCGTGAAGATCTTTGGTCGCCTGCAATGATCGCACAACATGTTGCCCCTCTGATGCGGCATGAACCAGAGAACGTGGCCGCATGACCCCCTTCCCCAGGTTGGCCACACGGGACCGCATCATCGATGCGGTCCTCGTGGTATCAAGCGGCGTCGTTCAGGCGATAGCCCTGGCAATGGCCGCCCTCGCAACACGGGGCGCGTTTGAAGCGATCCACGCGGGTCGTGCGCCCGCCCACGAGATCCTATGGCAATTGGCCGCCTCCGGTGTGATCGCTGCCGTGTGTCTATTCCTTTCACGATATCGTGCGGAAGCGCTTGGCCAGAGCTATGCAATATCATTGCGGCGCGCGCTCTATCAGCAAATCGCACAACTTCCCAAATCACGCCACGAGAGACGCCGGGTTGGCGCGTTATCTTTACGGTTTGTTGGTGATCTTTCGGCGGCCCGCCTGTGGTTTGGGCGCGGTTTGCCGAGTGTCTGCGCGGCAGCAGTCGTTATCCCGGGCGCGGCAGCCATTTTGTACTACCTTCACCCCGCTCTTGCGGTCAGTGGAATGACAGTACTTGGTCTGACGCTGCTGCTGGTGGCAGCGATAGCCTGGCATCTTGAGTATCGCCACCGAATACTGCGCCGCCGCCGGGCCAACATTGCGATCTCCATGACCGAGCGGATTGCGATTGCCCCCGAGCTCGATCTTATGGGCCGGACAAACCGTGAATTGCAAAAGCTGGACGCGCAGGGTGTATCGCTTCGCAACGATGCGCTTGCGCGCCGTGGCATTGTAGCGGGCCTTCAAATAATCCTGCAATTGGGTGTGGTGTTCGCAGGTCTGTTGATGCTTTGGCGGGCCGGCGGAACAGGCATCGCACCTGCAACCGTTGCAGCTTGTCTTGCAGTGATGGCGTTGATCGCGCTGCCTCTACAACACCTCGCCAGCGCATGGGATTATCACTGCGCCTGGCAAGTCGCGCGTGAGAAATCTCAACGGCTTCTTTCAGAGCCAACGGTAAAAAGAAGAATCGCAAATCAGACCAATACCATGGGAATTGACGTCACCGGAGAGCTTGACGGAACGCCTGTTACATTTGTTGCCCGACCGAACAGCGTCTCGGAGCTGAGGGGGCCAAATGCCAGCAGGCTCGCGCGATGTATCGCGGGATTTGACACTCATGAGGGCATCGCAGTTCGCTATGGTGATCAGCAAGTCCCGCCAAAACTCGCTTTTATCGGAGACACTCATATCGGGCTTCAGGGCAGTTTGCGCCGATCCGTAACCTTGATGTGCAGGAAACGCCCCAGTGACCGCAGGATCGCGAAGGTACTGCGGCAATTGGGTCTATCCGACCTGCTTATGGCCCCCGAAGGGCTCGACCAGCGCGTCGCGGAAAACGGTCACGGGTTGACATCTGATCAGACTTTGCGTCTGGATCTTGCCCGCGCCGTACTGGGCAAGGCCGAAGTCGTAGTGATTGCCTCGATCAGATGGATTGCCTGCCTACATCAGGTGGCTGAACTGCTTGCAACGTTTCAAAAACTTTCCTCGGCAACGATCGTATTGGCCGACGGCTCCGCCCCCTCTAAAATGCATGAGATTTCAAAGGTCATTTGATATGCGCTCATCCACCCTGTTCGGAATATACGCCGCTGTACTTGTCGGGTTTCTGGGCGGGCTTGCGTGGTTGACCCTTTACAGTCTGGAAAAAACCCGCTGGTGGGATGCCCGGATACTGTTGGCCCAGGAGTCCTATGGGCTCCATCTCCGGCTAGAAGCAGACCTTTATCGTCTGTTCAAACAGCATGGGGACGCGCTGCTGATCGGGGATCGGGATGACGGCGCCCGGGAAGCGGAACTACAGGTCAAAATCGCGCAAACTCTTGAAGACATTCGCGATGTCATTGCTCGTGAAATCCAAATGGTTGGTGACGAGGAAATCGAAGAACTGGAACTGCTAGATCAAATTGAGGACGATATCGAATCTGTGAACGCAGCCATTGCCAGTCTCACAGCAGAAGGCAGCCCGATTGAAACATTTGTTCGCATCGAACGTCTGGCAGCCCTTCTGGACGGAGATATCGACGACGAACTGGACCGAAAAATCAAGTCCGCGCTCGACGAGGAAATCGAGGAAGTCGAAGACGTTCTGACCGAGGCCACAGCTTTCAGGGAATGGAACAAGCGATTGGTCTACATGATTGTCGCGGCTGCAATCGGAGTGCTTCTGGTCGCCCTTATGTCGTTTAATCGCCAGATCAGAAAGCCATTGATCCGACTTGCTGAAGCCATTGGCCACCTTCGCAGGGCCGATTATTCCGAGCCTGTGAACCTGGGTGGCAGCCGTGAGTTCAGGGAGCTTGGCGTGGTTCTGAACGGCATGGCCGAAGGATTGGCTGCGCGCGAAGCCAGCCGCGCGGAACAAAAAAGACAGCTCGAGCAAACTGTCGCGGCAAGAACGTCCGAGCTTCAGCAGCTCATTGATAAACTCGAGACTGGGGAAAAGAACCGAAAGCAACTGATGGCCGATATAAGTCACGAATTGCGCACACCGTTGGCGATCATACTTGGAGAGGCCGATGTAACATTAAGGACATCTGACAAACTGTCAGTAGAGGTCTCGGATTCCCTCGCCCGTATCCGGGATTCTGCAAAACACACCAATCAGATTGTCGACGATATGCTGACCGTCGCCCGGTTCGAGGCGGGCCAGCTTCGCCTTGATCGCAGGAAGACCGACCTGCGAAAGATATTGCACGATGCGGTCGCCATGTTCCCTGATCCGGTTCAGGTCGTAACACCCGCGGACAAAGTTCTCGCCTCCGTTGACGAAGTCCGCCTGCGCCAGTCCTTGCTTGCGCTGCTGCAGAACGCCCGACGCTATGGCGGCCCTGCGATTGAGGCCAAGCTGGATGAAGGCCTCGCCTTTTGCTCGATTGCGGTCGAAGATGATGGGCCAGGGTTGAGCGCCGCAGAAAAGTCCCAGGCATTCAATCGTTTCTACCGAGGTTCGAACGCGTCGGGCCAGGGGATCGAGGGCAGCGGTCTTGGCCTTCCGGTCGTTAAGTCAATCGTCGAAGCCCATGGTGGAACCGTTGATCTGCAAGACCGTCGAGAGGGTGGTTTGAAAATTGTCTTAACACTGCCCAAAGGCCCACGGATGAAAGTTGTGCAACCTGATACGTGGCGAGAGACGGGCTGATGTTGTTTTGTATATCTGAATTTCTGTTTCCAGAACCGATGCGGCCATACTCCTTTTGTCATTGTGATGGATAGAAGCACCAAGTGAATTGAGGGTGACATGAATATTCTAATTGTGGAAGACGAGGTACGCGTTGCCGATTTCATCCGTCGTGGTTTGTCTGCAGAAGGCTGGACTGTCGATCATGCCTCAAGCGGGGAAGATGCACTGGAATACGCGGCTACCGGAGAATACGATGTCATCCTTTTGGATCTGATGCTGCCGGGAATTCAAGGGCAGGATGTCTGCCGTAAACTGCGTGCCCGTAAATCGAAAATCCCAATCCTGATGCTGACAGCGCTTGACAGCCCCGAAGAACGGATCGAAGGGCTGAAAATCGGCGCTGACGACTATCTTCCGAAACCCTTTGATTTCGACGAACTCATCGCGCGCGTTGAGGCCCTGCACCGGCGTGCCAACAATTATGCCAGCGATCTTGGGGGGTCCGTCATAACATGTGGAACCCTAAGCTTCGACCGGCGCTCCCTTCACGTATCCGTAGCTGGCGAAGAGGTGCAACTGTCCAAAAAAGAACGCGATCTTCTTCTGCTATTTCTGACCAATGTGGGTAGGGTTCTGTCCCGAGAGCGCATCCTCAACTCCGTATGGGGCATGAGCGAAGATCCATTAACCAACGTCGTCGACGTTTACGTTGGCCGCCTAAGGCGCAAAATCGGAGCAGAAGGTCAACGGATCGTAACGCTCAGAAATGTTGGGTATAGGATGAGTTGACAAACACACTGAAAACTCTGTCTGTAGGTCTAGATGACCTCGGCGAATTCGGAATTCTAGAAAATAGTCATTCCGGCCTCATACCGGTCATCCGACTTGTCCTGCAACGCCGCAGTGCAGCTTCGCCAAAACGGACATTGACCAGCAATCAGAGATTTATCGCCGCCTTGAAATCAGAGCCCGATTTTCTGCGCGATTATGGCTTCAGCCCACCACGATGCTCCGTTCACTTTGCGTCGTGAAAAATGATGCCAAGTGTGTGGCGATGCCCTTCCTCTAGGCGTGAAACCCCATGTCGCATCGTGACGCGATAATCCCCACGCGCACCATTGACTGGTCGCGTGTTCACCGCAAAAATTACTGCATCACCTTGGCCAAGTGAGACAACCTGCGGGCGGCTCTGCATTCGCGGTCGCTGTTCTGTCAATACGAACTCACCACCCCTGAAATCACGCCCGGGCTCCGAAAGCAGGCAAGCGACTTGAAGAGGAAAGAACAGGTCCCCATACAGGTCTTGGTGGAGGCAATTGAAGTCGCCTTCCACATATTGAAGTAGCAAGGGGGTTGGACGCTCCTGCCCACTTATATGGCACATATCCAGATAATCGGAGTGCATTTCTGGGTACTGAATGCCCGTCCCCATTCGCTCAGCCCATGTGTTGGCGATCGGCGCGAGCCGAGCATAGAGCTTGCTTCGAAGCTGACTGATAACACCAGGCAACGGGTAGGAATAGTACTTGTACTCTCCTTGCCCAAAGCCGTGACGCTTCATGTGAATATGGCTGCGAAAGATGTCCTCTTCGTTGTATTGCCTAGCGATCGCCGTGCATTCATCTCTACTGAGCAGTGAAGTCAGTACGGCGCATCCGTCACGGTCAAGCTGCTCGTGAATGGCCGCCCAGTCGTATTGGGCCACCCGCTGTTCCGGTCTACCAACCATTTGTTCGCCCAATTCATGAGTTTTGTGCTTGTTCATGCCGCAGCCTCCAACTGAAGGAGTTGCTCTTTCCGCCCTAATCCCCATCTGAATCCTTTGGATGTACCGTCGGCACGTACAACCCGATGGCACGGCACCAGTACCGCAAAGCGGTTGGCTCCACAGGCCGCTCCGACGGCGCGGGCTGCGTTCGGCTTCCCTATGGCGTTGGCAATCTGGGAATAGGTTGCGGTCTGGCCAGCAGGAATTCTTCTGAGCGCATTCCAGACGTTCTTCTGGAAACGCGTGCCCTGAAAATCCAAGGGGATTGCATGAGATGATTTCGGGTTTTCAACGATCGCAATCACGTTCGATATGATCCGCATGGCTGCGTGGTCGGCCTGTAACTCAACAGTATTGATGTACTGGGCACAGAACGCTTCGCGCAAGGTGTCTGGACTATCTCCGAGCTCAACCGACATCACGGCGCGTGGCCCAATTGCAACCAAGCAGTATCCAATTGCGGTCTTCTCGATCGCGTATCCGACAAGTTCTTCGTGTGGTTTTCGAGGCGCTGGAATACCACCGCAGCGCTTGCATGCCCTGAAGCCGGCAGCTTCTGCCTGTTCCGTCCCATCAAAGAAAGTGGTGTTTTCCCGCTTTGGCAGTCTCGAGGGACAAGAAGGGCGGCAATAGACGCCGGAAGTTCGGACCGCATAGACAAAACGACCGTCAAGAGTGGCGTCGTTGTCTTTGACCGCGTTCCATCTGTCATCATCGCTCAATGCGAATTCAAGTGACTGCGGAAAATCTGATGTGTGCATCGTCATCGGACAAATCTCCATTAGTTTCTGATTGGGGCGGTGTTTGGGACCCAGCTTCCGTCTCAGGTCAAACTCGCCTCGTCTGCCTTAGGGATATGTTTGCTCTTCGAGCCTCACGACCCGTTTCTTGCGCTTCCCGAAGGCCTGTGGATCGGAAGCGCATGAAACGGGTCGTTCCGACATTGGCACACAGTTATCTCTCGCTCGAAAGTTCAGAACTGGAGATACTATGCTACTTGAGAACAAAACCGTGATCATCACAGGTGCGAGCAGTGGAATTGGCGAGGCGGCGGCTACGCTTTTTGCCGCAAGCGGCGCCAATGTCGTGCTTGGCGCCCGGAGGGAAAACCGTTTGGCTGGCCTCAGCAACCAGATTCGCGACAGCGGCGGAAGAGCGGCTTATCTGGCGGGAGATGTCGCTGATGATACCTACGCGGAAGAGTTAGTTGAATTGGCGGAAGCTGAATTCGGCGGGCTTGATGCAGCCTTCAATAACGCCGGTGTCATAGGAGAAATGGGACCGATTTCAGAAATGACAAACGCCAATTGGGACAATGTCATCGAAACCAACCTGACCAGTGCGTTTCATGCGGCAAAGCATCAGATTCCGGCACTGAACAAGCGGGGTGGTGGCTCAATCGTGCTCACATCAACATTTGTTGGGCACACAATCGGTCTGCCAGGCATGGCGGCTTATGCCGCTTCGAAAGCGGGTCTTATTGGGCTGACACAGGTTCTAGCCGTAGAACATGGTGCAGAGAACATTCGTGTAAACGCTCTCTTGCCGGGCGGAACAAAAACCGAAATGGCGGGCGACGATCCCGAGGCGCACGAGTGGGTCGCCAGCATTCATGCTCTTAAACGTATGGCGGAAGCAGAGGAAATCGCGAAGGCCGCCATGTTCCTGATCTCAGATCAGTCCTCTTTCATTACGGGCAGCGCCATGACTGCTGACGGTGGCAACTCCATAACGAAAGGTTAGAAGCGCAATCCACGGCTCGGCATTGACCGGGCCGTGGGCTGATAAGTCTCTGGAAGCTCTGTTTCCTTATTGGTTGAATGGCATGAAGTTTTCTCGGTTTTACGCTACTTGCTTCCTGCCGATAGAACGCTGAGATGTGAGACGCCGTCATGAGGGTTCTCAGGGTCGAACTCCATGAGGGTGAAGTACGCTCCGCATACCGCCGACTGCTCTGCCTTACCCATGGCTTCACGTGCATGTTGATCGGTTTCCCAACGCACGATGTCCGCGTACTTGCCGCCCCCCGTTCGGACGAGATCGTGGGATACGTAGCCAGGCTGCAGAGCAAGAAATTCTTCACGCATCTTTTCAGCGCCCGCTATCAAGTCTGCTTCTGTTTTGCCCACCACGAGTTTGATCTCGGCCATTTCAATCACTTGCTCACTCATGAATCTCTCCTTGTATTTGAGGTCGCAAAACAGTCTTATGGACAAATATGACATTATATGTCGTATTTGATAATGTGAAAAAGTCGACCACATTTTCCCGCCTCCAGCGCCTGGATTTACTCGCAGCAAGGTTAAAAACAGACGACGCCTTAATTGTGCGTGAATTGGCGGCTGAACTCGGGGTGAGTGGAAGAACTCTTGGGCGCGACATCGAACTCCTCAGAGACCGCGGTCTTCCAATTGAAGCGGATCGTGGGCGAGGCGGCGGTGTTCGGCTGCATTGGAGCTGGGGCATCGGGCGGATCAACCTCAGCTACCAAGAGGCCGTTGATCTCTTAGTAAGCCTTGCGGTCATAGAGCGTTTGCAGTCGCCAATCCTCTTGGCAAACCTAACACCGATCCGCAGGAAATTGATGGCGTCGTTTTCCCCGAAATCATCTCATGAGATCAACCGATTGAAATCACGTATACTCATTGGGGAGACAGCTTCACTCTTTGTGCAGGCCAACATAGCTCAACAGGAGTCTTCGGGTGTCGAGAGATTGCACCAGGCTTTCCTGACATGCCACTCGATCGAGATCGAATACGTTGATGTAGAAGGAGAAAGAACGACAAGGGAAATTGAGCCGCATTATCTGCTGCTCAGCTATCCGGTGTGGTATGTGCTCGCTTGGGATCAGGACAAGGACCAACCGCGCACTTTTCGATGCGATCGAATTCGGTCAGCGAGAATAACACATTCAAAGTTCCAGGTGCGGGCTCGGGTTGATTTCAAACAGAGTCTGGAGGGACACGACTTTAACATTCCATAGATATGCGTGGCTTCCAGCGGAAATGGAGGCCCTTCAAAACAGCGGGAAGGTTGGTCTTCGGCGCAGCACGGAAGAAAAGGTACAGAACTGAGCTGTCGAACACGGCCAATTCCTGCCAATTGGCAAGGTGCAAAACTGCTGCGTCCGCAGGACGCAAAATTGACCTTGGCCACGGTACTGGAACTGCTTGGTGGGAAAGGCCGCCATTTTGCTAAGGCCGGCTTGGTGCAGTATACGCCTTCCAAGTGATGAATGAGACAGCCAAGAACAAAATGCCAATAAGTACAAAAGTGCTAATACTCTGCTCAGCCTGCGGACCGTCTGGAAATGCCATCCGAAATAGGCCAGCAAAAAGCGACATCCTATTCTCAAACAGATCGGGCTCGCGGCACCGCGGCTTGAGATCGACGTTGTCGCAGCAAATGACATACGAGACATCAGCGGCGTGAGGCAGATATTGCAATTCGGCATGTTCGCCCAACACAGCCGGACCTGATTGCAAAGCTCGTGGCAGAAGCGACGGCACATTTTTACGCTGCCCGTTCGTACCTCGAACAGGTTGGACGACCAAGAAATGAAGAAGAAATTGCCAAGTTGGATTTCGTCGGTTTTGGAGACATTGACACGATGATTGGATTTCTCAATCCGGCTGGCATCGAAGTAACCCGCAAGAGTTTTCGGATCGGGTCGCAGAGCGGGGTAGTGTCATGGGAGCTTGTGCGCCAAGGTTTCGGCATTAGTGTTATGTCAGACGATGTGGCAGCCCTGACACCTGGTGTGGAGCGTGTTCTGCCCGAACACGAGCCATTCAAGTTTCCTATCTGGTTGGCCACACACTCTGAGTTACAAACAGCGCGAAGGATCAGGTTGGCATTCGATCAGCTTGCAGACCATCTCGGCACGCGAACAATTCTCTGAACCTGAGGTCGTCTGATGTCACGAACTGGTGTCTGCTTCGGGCTCTGCTGCGGACCTCGTGCAGACGCAGCACTGGCCCCTGCCCCGTTTTCCACGATACGTCTAACGGCCCAAAGCCGTCTTTGAGCGTCGCCAACTGATGCTGCGAAGCGGCCCGTCGAACCCACCGTTCGCTGCGTACGCGAAATTTGTAGGCAGTTGCGCCCACGGTGTCGAACAAAGAAATTAAGTGTGGCGTAGTCGTCCGTCGCTCGTTCTGACTTAGAATTTTGCACAGGTCGAGACCTTCTGCGACTGCGCAGTGTAGACTACAACTTGGAACAGGTTGGATTTAAGGAGAAGTACATGCCGGTAGCTGGGCCGCCGCTATCTGCATCGGCGGATTTGACAAACTTGCTTGGCGAGAGTTTGTCAGCAAACCCCGACGGCATCGCGCTTTTTGCGTTGGATGGAGCTCTAACTTGGCGAGAGATTGAGGCCGCCTGTACCCGGCTTGCTCGGAGTTATCTGAACCTGGGGCTGATGCCGGGGGACCGTGTGGCATCGATCATGCCGAACCGAGCAGCGCTGGTGATCCACTATCTGGCATGCATGCGAGCAGGTTTGGTGGCGATGCCGCTCAACTATCGGTATTCAGCTGCGGATATTGATTATGCGCTTCGTTTGGCAACTCCGGCCGCGCTTTTGGTGCATAGTGAGCGCGCCCATGATATTTCCGCGGTCACCGGCATATCGCAATTGCCTGTGGGGGTGATAGCCCATGAAGGCAAACTGGACGGCGCATTTGTCTTTGAGAACCTTATGGACACTGAATGTGAAGAAGCGCTGCCCGAAGTTCATGCGGAAGCTCCGGCATTCATTTTTTTCACCTCCGGAACCACTGGTAAACCGAAAGGAGTAACGCATAGCCACGCCAGTATGGGGAGTATGGCGGCGAGCAATGCCCAAGGGTTGGGACTTGGCCCTCAGGACGTGGTGCTGCCAGCTTCGTGGATTTCTCATACCGCAGGGCTGCGGCTTACGTTTGCGGGGCTTTGGTCCGGTGCCAAAACGAATGTCGCACGGAGTTTTACCCCTGACGAGCTTTTGGGGTTGTTGCGAAAGACACGACCGACAGTTGCGCAAATCCTACCTGCGCCGTTGGCTTCATTGCTTACGGCGCCCGGCGCAGTACGAGAGGATTTTTCTTCTCTGAAAACGATGATGGCGGGAGGCGACAAACCCTCGCAAACGGTGGTCAAAGCGTTCGACGCGCTGGCTGGTGTGCCGATTGGATCATTCTACGGGATGACGGAGATGGGAACGTCGCATTCCAACACGCATGGAGGCGCTGAAAAGACTGGAGCGGTGGGACAGAACAATCCGGGATATGTCTCTGAGCTTCGCAATGAGGCCGGGGAGGAGGTCCCCGCAGGGGTTGATGGTCGGCACTGGGTGAAAAGTCCAAGCATGATGACCGAGTATTGGAAAAATTTGGAGGCGACTGCATCGGCCTTTCGGGACGGTTGGTTCGACACCGGTGATCTGATGCAGCGAGATGCGGATGGCTATTTTTGGTTCCGGGGGCGCCAGAAACAGATCATCGTGCATGATGGCTCGAATATCAGCCCGGCAGAGGTTGAAGATGCGTTAACACTGCATCCAGCCGTAGCGGCAGCAGTGGTGGTTGGGGTGCGCGACGAGATGCATGGCGAAGATGTTTGGGCATTCGTGAGTCTAGCCGAAGGCGTCGCATCAGTTAGCGCCAGTGAAGTAATTGACTTCGCGCGGGAGCGGATTGGTTACAAAGCGCCAGATGTAGTTAAGGTATTGAATACGCTTCCGTTAACAATGGGTGGCAAGCTTGATAGGATGGCGCTAAAACGATTGGCCGCAGAAGAAAGCGGTCCCGCGCATGTGATGTAAAACTCTAAATGGCCGGGGGCAGTCGCAGCCGATTCCCCGCTATTCTCTGCGGGAAAGATTGGGCGATGTCTTGGGTACCAAGCACCGAATGCTGCATCGTAAACCAATGGCCTATGCCCGCCAACGGCCCAGAGCCGACTTTGAGCACTTCGTTGGAGATCGCAGCCGCAGCCCGCATTCCGGCCATTCGCTGCACGCGCGAAATCTAAAAAGCCCGCCGACGGGGATCGCGTGAGAAAGGCGACAAACGGCCATGATCGTGAATTTCGATTTCATTTCTACATTCTGAGTTGGATGTCGAATTTGACCATCCAAAGATATATTGAAGCGCTCACAAAAGAGCTTCTGGGATTCAGTCAGAACGACGAAGGAGTGCATGCGCTAATGACTTTGCAGGGTGCGTCTCCAGCGTTTCGAAACCTGTGTGGCAATATGCTTGAGAAGTAGTACGCGTCCCCGGGGCCCAGAACCCTGGACTGCCCATCTACTGTGACTTCAAGACGGCCCTCTATCACAACCGCACATTCCTCACCTTCGTGCGACAGTACAGATCGACCCGAGTCGGCACCGACATCGTACTCTTCTATGAGCATCTGTAGTTTTCTGTCTCGGCGCTCTCCTGCGACAAGCAAATAGGAGACACCAGGTGATCCCAAGTCGCGCATTCTTTCGTGCGGGTAAAAAAACGACTCCTCGTTTTGCAATTCAAAACTGAAGAAAAAGCCCAAATTGACGTCTATCGAGGCAAGGATCTTCTTTAGCAACGCCACAGATGGTTGGGTCGAACCGCTTTCGATTTGAGAAATCGTCCCGCTACCGACTCCCGCGCGTTTGGCCATTTCACGTTGACTGAGGCCCTTGGTCGTCCGAATCAACTTTAGACGACGGGCAGTTTCGAGATCTGATGACAAAACCGTTACTCTAGTGCTTTCTTGCTTTGGATCGAAAGCATTCTAGGGGCGCGACGATTTTTTTCAATAACTTACAGATTAAAAAAAAGCCGGGTGTGCGGAAGGTCTGAACTCTGCAAGGATCTGTCATCAAATGAAAATCTGCATCACGAGGAATGAACGTGCTCGATCAACCCAATACAATGTCATCGTTTTGGATGCCGTTTTCGGCCAATCGTGATTTTCTTCGCGAGCCCCGGATGATCCAAGCGGCCGAGGGGATGTATTACACCAGTTCTGATGGTCGGAAGGTCATGGATGGAACCGCCGGACTGTGGTGCGTTAACGCAGGTCACCGCGATCCGCTGATCGTTGAAGCGGTTCAGAAACAGGTGCACGAGTTGGATTATGCACCGAACTTCCAGTTCTCCCACCCTCAGGCGTTTGAGTTGTCGGCAAAGCTGACAGCGATGATGCCTGAGGGGATGAGCCACGCTTTCTTCACTAATTCTGGCTCCGAGTCTGTCGATACAGCGCTCAAGATCGCGCTACACTACCACCGAATGCGCGGTGATGGCGCGCGCACGCGATTGATCGGGCGTGAGCGTGGTTACCACGGCACTGGCTTCGGTGGCATCTCGGTGGGCGGCATCGTAAAGAACCGGATGCATTTCGGGACGCTCCTTACAGGAGTGGATCATTTGCGCCACACGCATGATCTAGAGAAAAATGCCTTTTCCCGCGGTTGCCCGGAACACGGCGCGGAACTGGCGGATGATCTGGAACGATTAGTCGCGCTTCACGATGCATCGACAATTGCGGCAGTGATCGTTGAGCCGATGGCCGGGTCCACCGGTGTGCTTCTGCCGCCGAAAGGATACTTGAAGCGACTACGGGAAATCTGCGACCGCCATGGCATTCTGCTGATTTTCGACGAGGTCATCACCGCCTTTGGTCGTTTGGGTGTGGCGACAGCATCGGAGTATTTCGATGTGAAGCCGGACATAATCACGACGGCCAAAGGCCTGACCAATGGCGTCATCCCGATGGGTGCGGTCATCGTATCCGACAAGATTTACGAGTCGGCTATGGAAAATGCCGATGCGCCGATTGAGATATTCCACGGCTACACCTATTCCGCCAACCCTGTGTCATGCGCCGCCGCACTGGCAACGCTGGAGAGTTACAAGCAGAATGATTTGTTCCGCCGCGCTGCATTGCTATCGCAGCCCTGGGAGGATCAGCTTCACAACCTCAAAGGTCTGCCGAACGTCATCGATGTCCGCAATCTGGGATTGGTGGGCGCGATCGAGCTTGCACCACGAGAGGGCGCGCCGGGGGCACGGGGCTATGACGCGATGAAACTTGCCTGGGACGCCGGAATAATGATCCGTGTCACAGTTGACATCATCGCCTTGTCGCCACCACTGATCATCTCGGAACCCGAAATAACGACTCTTTTTCAAACACTTGGAGAGGTATTGGCGGATCTGCCATAACCCCTAACTTCTAACCCCAAATAGGACTGACATCATGAAAGATGCATCCCCGATCGCTTTGATCGGCCACTACATTAATGGCCAAATCACTGTTCCTTCCGGCGAAAATACGCAGCCAGTTTTCAATCCCGCAAACGGTGCGCAAACCGGCGAGGTGTCACTGGCGAACATTCAGACCGTCGACGACGCAGTGGCCGCTGCCAAAGCCGCGTTCCCGCAGTGGTCAAACACACCGCCAATCCGCCGCGCCCGCCTTATGAACAACTTTCTGGCCCTGGTACGCGAGCATAAGGACGATCTGGCGAGCGCCATCACGGTTGAGCATGGCAAGGTGTTCACCGACGCCCAAGGCGAAGTTGAGCGTGGTATTGATATCATCGAGTTTGCCTGCGGCATTCCGCAACTCCTCAAGGGCGATTACACGGAGCAGGTCTCCACTGGCATGGACAACTGGACAACGCGTCAGGCGTTGGGCGTTGTGGCTGGGATCACTCCCTTCAACTTCCCGGTCATGGTGCCGATGTGGATGTTCCCGATCGCCATCGCCGCAGGCAATACCTTTATCCTGAAACCGTCACCGACCGATCCGTCCGCTGCGCTGCTATACGCCGATCTGATGCAGGAGGCCGGTTTCCCCGATGGCGTGTTCAACGTCGTACAAGGTGACAAGGTCGCCGTGGATGCATTGCTGGAAAATGACGACGTCAAAGCCGTGTCCTTCGTCGGCTCGACCCCGATTGCGAACTACATCTACGAGGTTGGTGCGCGGCATGGCAAACGCGTTCAGGCTCTGGGTGGCGCGAAGAACCACATGCTGGTGATGCCCGATGCCGACATGAACAAGACTGCGGACGCATTGATTGGCGCAGCCTTTGGCTCGGCAGGCGAACGCTGCATGGCGATCTCGGTTGCTCTGCTGGTTGGTGATGCTGCCGATAAGTTAATGCCGGTCCTGAAAGAGCGCGCCGAAACTCTGAAGGTCAAGAATGGCCTTGAGCTGGACGCTGAAATGGGCCCTATCGTGACGGCTGCTGCGCGCGACCGGATCAAAGGCTACATCGACTCTGGCGTCGAAGAAGGTGCTGACCTGCTGGTCGATGGTCGCGACTATACCGTCGAAGGGCATGAAGAAGGGTTCTTCCTGGGCGGCACCCTGTTCGACAACGTCACACCCGACATGAAGATCTACAAGGAAGAGATCTTCGGCCCCGTCCTGTCCTGCGTCCGCGTCTCCAACTTTGTGGAAGGTCTGCAACTGATCAACGACCACGAGTTTGGTAACGGTGTGTCACTGTTCACCCGTGACGGCAACGTAGCGCGTGAGTTTGGCAAACAGGTTCAGGTCGGCATGGTCGGCGTCAACGTTCCGATCCCGGTTCCCATGGCGTGGCATGGCTTTGGCGGCTGGAAAAAGAGCCTTTTCGGCGACATGCACGCCTATGGCGAAGAGGGTGTTCGTTTCTACACCAAACAGAAATCTATCATGCAGCGTTGGCCCGAAAGCATCTCGGAAGGTGCCGAATTCGTCATGCCAACGGCGCAATGATCATCCGATCCAAGGAGTGAAGAACATGTTCATTGGTGTTCCCAAGGAAATCAAGAACCATGAATATCGGGTCGGCCTGACCCCCGAGAGCGTCGCGGAACTGGTTTCTCATGGTCATAACGTCATCGTGGAAACCGATGCCGGCATCGGCATTGGCACAGATGATGATGCCTTTCGGGCCGCTGGCGCAGAGATTGCCGAAACCGCAGCCGATGTCTTTGCCAATGCAGAGATGATTGTGAAGGTGAAGGAACCTCAGGCCGTTGAACGCGCCATGCTGCGGGAAGGTCAGATCCTTTACACCTATCTGCATCTGGCCCCCGACCCGGAACAGACCAAAGATCTGGTCGACTCGGGCGCTGTCTGCATCGCTTATGAAACCGTCACCGACGACAATGGCGGTCTGCCCCTACTGAAACCGATGAGTCAGGTTGCTGGTCGCATGTCGATCCAAGCCGGGGCCAGCGCGTTGGAAAAGGCCAAGGGTGGTCTGGGCGTATTGCTGGGCGGCGTGCCCGGTGTGAAACCAGGCAAAGTAGTAGTCATTGGTGGAGGCGTCGTTGGTTTCAACGCAGCTCAGATGGCCGTCGGCTTGCACGCGGACGTGACCATTCTGGACCGCAATCCGGCAGTGCTTGAGAAGCTGGAGAACCATTTCGAGGCGTCCGCCAAGGTTGTCTATTCGACCAAAGCCGCATTGGAGGAAGAAATCACCTATGCTGATCTGGTTGTTGGTGCGGTTCTGATCCCGGGTGCTGCTGCGCCCAAGCTGGTCACACGCGAGCTGATCTCAAAAATGAAACCCGGTGCGGTCGTCGTGGACGTTGCGATTGACCAGGGCGGCTGCTTTGAAACGTCCAAAGCCACCACTCACGCTGAGCCCACATATGTTGTCGACGATGTTGTTCATTACTGCGTCGCCAACATGCCGGGCGCAGTCGCCCGAACGTCGACCTATGCACTGAACAACGTCACGCTGCCGCACACTCTGGCTATTGCAAACCATGGCTGGAAGCAGGCGCTGGCAGATAATCGTCATCTGATGAACGGCCTGAACGTGGCCCACGGAAAGGTGACGTACAAGGCTGTGGCCGATGACCTTGGATACGAGTTCGTCGCCCCGGAACTTTGCTGATTTGAAGCAAAGAAATGTCCCGCCGCGCGTAATGCGGCGGGACACCCACCACTGAGGAGGAAACCTTAATGATTACGAAGATTAACCGCCGCGCCCTCGGCGCGATGGGTGGCGCTGTTTTGCTTGCTGCAACCACACTCTCGACAGCAGCCGCAGCGGAAGACATGACACTGCGCTTTGCCGGCGTGTTCCCGATTGACCATCAGGGCACGAAAATGATGGAGCAGGTCGCAGCGGATGTCGCGGCAGCAGACGTCGGCCTGAAGATCGAAGTATTCCCGGCAAACCAACTGGGTTCGGGTGAGGCGCTGTTCGAAGATGTTGCACGCGGCAATATCGACCTGGCATCGGCGTTCATCTACGCCGATACTGATCCACGCCTGGAATTCCTGTCAATGCCGTTCCTGCTGGGCGGCTGGGATGACATGGAGAGCACGCTTCTGAACATGGATTCCGAGTTCAACACCATCCTGCAAGAGATCACCGACGAATATGGCGTGCGCGTCATGGCGCAGAATCCGGAAGGATTCATCGGCATCGTTTCGTCGCAAGAGCCCAAGAACTGGAATACTTTTGACGACAAGGGCATGAACATTCGCGTCTGGTCGTCCAGCGTCGTGAAATCAATGGTCGAAGAACTAGGTTATCAAGCGACCACCATGGCATGGGGCGACATTTTCCCCGCACTTCAGGCCGGGATTGTCGATGGAGCAATCTGCTGCACCAAAACCGCGACCTACTCGATCTTCGCCAAGTCGGACGTTGGAACCTATTTTGTCGAATACAATTCGATCTCAGAGCTGACAACTTTCTACGCGTCGCAGCGGACACTCGACAAGCTGAACGACGAACAGCGCGCCGCGCTGCAAGCCGCGATGACGAAGGCGTCCGAAGACTTTTTTGCCTACAACCGTGAGAATGATGAAGTGTTCGGCCAGAAATTGCTCGACAAAGGCTACACCATCCTGCGCCTGAGTGACGAAGAACAAGCTGCGATGGCCGCTCATGTCCAGGAAACGGTCTGGCCAGCGATGGCACAAAACGTCGGTCAGGACATCATCGACCGCCTGCTGGCAGCAAAAGAACAGCAATAAACACTGAGAAAAGGGCCAGCTAATCAGTTGGCCCTTTTTTCGTATTTAGCTCAACAAAGGGAGGGAGAAAGATGTCTAGCACTGAAGCTGGGCGTCCGTTGGTCGTCGAAAGTGCAGAAAAGAAGAGCTCGAAAAGAATCACTGACGAGTTGCCAGTCATTATTGGGTATCCGCTGAAAGCAGTGGCTTTTGCCATGAGGCAGGTCGTTATGTTTGCCGGTTTCCTGATGGCTTTCACATTTGGGGCAGTTGTTGTCATCCGGTATGGATTTGGCGGTGATCTGTTTGCCTACGAAGAATGGCTTTTGGGCATTAGCATCATCGGCTTTTTTGCAGGTGCTGTTCTGGCCTCTGCCCGCAACCTGCACATCAACGCGGACATTCTTGGCATCGTGATCCAAAATCCTCGGTTGATTTGGTGGCGCGGATTTGTCGTCCTAACAGTCGAGGTGCTGGTGATCCTATTCCTCATGTACGCCTGTTATGTCTCGCTGCTTGATGACTTCTCATTCCCCCGGCTGCGCGCAACCCCAGTGCTGCGCATTCCGTTTGTGACCTGGCGGATTGCGATCATGATTGCCTTTGGCCTCATGGCGACGTTTACGGCGGCATATCTGTACGTGCATATCCGCAAGGGGCTCGGGCTTCCCTTGAGATCAGAAATGCAAAAAGGAGAAACCCAATGATCATCGGAGGAAGTCTCCTAATCGTCTGCTTTATGCTGCTGTTGGGCGTCAGCGTTTATGTGGCATTCGGATCGGTTTTGATTTTCATCGCCCTTGTCGGAGATCAATCCATCACCGGCTACTTGCCCACCGGTTCTACAGGTATCCGCTCACTTGTACTTCTGGCGATCCCACTCTTCATGATCGCCGGAGGCATCATGGAGAAAGGTAAAATCGCGGCCCCTCTTGTCTCTCTGGCTGAAATGTTCATTGGCCATATTAAAGGAGGATTGAGCGCTGCTGGGGTGCTGGCCTGCGGTGTGTTCGGCTCCATTTCAGGTAGTGCAAATGCAACACTGACTTGTATCGGTGGCATCATGATGCCCCACCTGAAAAAGGCCAACTATCCGGGTGGGCAATCGGCAGCTCTGATCGTGGCGGCCAGCCCCTTGGGCCTGTTGATTCCACCGAGTTCGTCGCACATCCTTTATGGCTGGGTTGCACAGCAGCACGTACTGAAGTGCTTCTTGTCCACGGTCATTCCAGCGATCATCCTAATCACGCTTTTGATAGTCGTTAATCAGTTCATGCTGCGGAAGTATGACGACATCAACCTGACGGAACGTCCCAAACCGTTCCTGCCGACATTCGGAGTTCAGGCGCGCCTGGCCGGACCTGCGCTTATGATGCCGCTGATCATTTTGGGCGGAATCTATGGTGGCATCATGACGCCGACCGAGGCTGCGGGTATTGCAGTGGTCTACTCGATCCCGATCGCGATCTACTTCTATCGCGGCCTTACCTGGAAAACACTGGCTCAGACCATCCAGAATTCCGGTGTTACGATTGGCGTGGTCATGGTCATGATCTTCATGGTTCTGATCGTGTCGGACAATTTGATCTCGCAAGGCGCCCCTCAGTTGGCCAAAGATCTGGTCTACTCCGTTTCGGACAATCCGGTCGTCATCCTTCTAATGATTAATGTCGTGATGATCCTGATCGGAATGCTAATGGATGATATCTCCGGTTTGCTTTTGGCAACACCAATCCTGCTGCCCATTGCTCAGAGCACTGGCATGGATCCGATCCATTTTGCGGCCGTCATTGGCGTGAACCTTGGTATGGCGAACATCACCCCTCCAACTGCGCCACTACTTTATCTTGGCGCTCAGGTTTGTGATGAACCGGTTTCGCGCATGTTGTGGCCGACTTTGATCTTCATCGTCTTTGCCTGGCTCCCCACTCTGATGCTGACAACATTTGTACCAGAGTTGGCCCTTTTCCTGCCGGACCTCCTGCTCAGCAGGTAGCGATGGGAAAGCGCTGTAGCGCAAGACAAAAAGCACGCACCCCAATTCTAACGACTGGGGTGCCTGAGCACTCTCTTACAGATGAATTGGGAGAGGCTCGTACGCAGCCAAAAACTGAAAACCCAATTACGGAGGTTTTAATGTATAAAAATATCTTAGTCGCGCTGTCTCTGGAACATGGCATCAGTGAACATGCAATCTCTGCGGCGCATGCCCTTGCATCCGAAGGCGGAAAAATCACTGCCGCGCACATCCATGAGCCTCCAAATAGACAGATAATGTACTATATGGATGAAGGGATCGCAGAAAAATCTCTCCAAAAAGCAAAGGCGCGTTTGGCCGAGCGCTTAAAAAACGAAACTGAGGTTTCTTCTGTCTTGATCGAGAGTCAATCAGCTGGCAGAGCAATCACCGAGTATGCAAACAAACATGGCATAGATTGTATTGTCCTTGCTTCGCACAAACCAGGGATGAAAGAGTTCTTTTTGGGTTCAACAGCCGCTCTCGTCGTTCGACATGCTCAATGTTCGGTGCATGTACTCCGTCTGTGATGCTGGCGCCCGCAGCGTGTCAGTAACTCTGTCCTTTGAGATCTGCGGTAATAAGCAAGTCTCACTGCGACCAAGGTCTGCTATTGGCGTTCCTACCAGAATTTACTTTGCGGCATTTGAGAGGTAGGGCTCACAGCCGACCTCGGCGGCAACGCGGCATCGTGTGATATCCTCTTTCGTCAACGTCGGGTTGTCGTTGTGGGCGGGCATGGCGGATCGGAGGATCAGTTATGGAAACACCAAACTTGCCTGCCATTCGCGCGCTTCGCCCAGCTTGGAAAAACGGACGCATCGTCGGTCAGAAACGGCCGTTGAAACCCAAACACGTCTGGGCAATTCGAATAAGATTAGAGCTCGCAGAAAACCATCGCGACCTCGCTCTATTCAATATGGCCATCGACAGCAAGTTGCGCGGCTGTGACTTGGTGAAGATGAAAGTCGTTGACATCATGGCTTCTGGTAAGATCAAGGAGCGGGCTTCGGTGCTGCAAAGCAAAACTCAGAAACCAGTCCGCTTCGAGATTTCTGAAGGAACTCGGAGCTCAGTCAAGAGGTGGATGCAAGACGAACTCATGGTCGGGTCTGAGTACCTTTGGCCAGGGCGTTTTCATGAGCGTTTATACATTTCAACGCGCCAGTATGCGCGGATCGTGCGTGATTGGGTCACGTCTATAGGTTTGGAAGCCAGCGCATATGGCACACATTCGATGCGGCGCACAAAGGTCACTCAAATTTACAAAAAGACGGGCAATCTGCGCGCGGTGCAGCTCTTACTCGGGCACACGAAGATGGACAGTACCGTTCGGTATCTCGGCGTTGAGCTTGAGGATGCACTTGCTATTGCAGAGGCAATTGAAATCTGAATACCACGGGCCGCTTTCGTTGGCGGCCCAAAGCCGACCTCCAACCGTAACTTGCGACGCCGCATTGCGGCGCGTCAGAGCCGCCGTTCGATGCAAGCGCAAAGCCTTTAGATTCACCAACTGACACATCGCGGACGAAACGGCCATAGCCTGTTACGCTTATTAGGTCTGCTATGCCTTTAATCCAAGCGCAGTTTTAGCAATGCGTACGCCAGCAAGAAAGCACAAGTGAGGCCCGCCAGTAGGAATGTTGAACGCAAGGCGAGTTCACGGCCAAGCTCAATTTCCAGAACAGATACAGCGACCCCGCCAGCCAAAGCCCCTAAAGGCATGGAACCCCAACCGAAAAAACGGTAAATGCTGTTGACCCGGCCAAGTAACTCAGATGGGATGCGCCGTTGTCTCCAAGACACTGTAATCACATTCCAGAGCATCGCCCCTGCCAAAACAAAGAACAACGCAATGCTCATTGTGACAACTGATTGGCTTATTCCAACCACCGCATAGCCAAGACTCCAGGCTGCAATGGATAGATACAAGCAGGCCTGAGTTCCAAGCAATGAGATAAATCTGGCTGCAAGTAAACTACCAGTTATCGCGCCAGCGGCTTCTACAGACAACACCCAGCCGTATTGTAACGACGAAAGCGCCAAGACTTCCTGCGCAAAGAGAACCTGAACCGTGATTGTTGCGGTCGCAATGAAATTCGCAATTCCCAAGACAATCGCCAGTCGAAGCAAAAACGGATCACGTCGCATGTACGTGATCCCTTCGATCAGCGCTGTACGAAAGCTAGCGCTGACCCTTGGTTTGGGTCGGAGCGAAATCATCCAGACGAGGCCTGCCGCCAATACGAGCAGTGCAGCGTCAATGCCAAAAGGAATAGCAATTCCAGCGGCAATCAAGAATCCCGCCAACGGAGGGCCAATAAACTGACCGGTGAGTTGCTCACTGCTCCAAAGTTGACCGTTCGCACTTTCGAGGTCTTGTGAGTCCACGATGGATGGGAGCAAGGTTTGGGCGGCATTGTCCCGTAAGACCTCTGCCGATCCCAGCAAGAAGGCAAGACCTGCAAGCACCCAGACAGTCCCTTGCGCTTGTTGGTTCATTGCCAACATCATAATTGCCAGAATGACGGCCGCCCGCAACAAGTCGGTACGCGCTATGAGCTTGCGATGATCCGCATTATCAACAATGACCCCGGCCGGAATTGAAAACAGCAACCACGGTAGCCGCCCTGCAGCCGCGACAGCAGCAATGGCTATCGGGTTTTGCGTCATCAATGTCGCGAGCCAAGGCAGCGCAAGAATAACCAGCCCGTCGCCCAAGTTGGTCAGTGTTCCTGCGCTAAAAAGCAGGCGAAAGTTACGGTTTCTGGCGAGCAGATATGCGGCCACTGTTGGTACTCCAGACATGCAAGAAGAACTCTTGCCCAGGGAAGATACGAGCGCAAGTTTGTTGTGCAAATTAGACCTGATAGCTGCCGTTCGTGTTCCGTGCAGCATCCAGAACCTAGGGCTCACAGCCGCCAGAGAGGCAAACGCATCATTCGATCGATAGGTCCATCTGTTTCAGATGGAGACGGCCCATACCGGTCACTCGACACGGCACCGATTTTCTGCGTTTGCAGCATTCATTCCGGTCATTCGCCGCGCCTGCAAAATCTATTTTTGGACGAATTCACAGAGCGCGGGACATAGTTGCCGTTTTCGGATGCCAAGGTGATCCCGAAAAGAATTGGGTCTCTGTTTGAACTCACCGAGACTATGCTTCGCGGTTTCACCTAGCTTGATAAGCGGTCACTGCTAGGCAGAGATTTAAGGTGTCGATCATGGATGTCATGTGTCACTTCCTTGAGTATTTTGTCGATTTCCTCTCCTACCGGGAAGCCAGATGAGAACCCGGTGATGTGAGGGTCGATAGTGCGTTTCGCGGTCCTCTGAACGTGCGCCAGAAAAATCCTGGGATCTTCCAGCCCCACGGCAATCCGCATTGTAGTCGGGTGGATTCCTGCCACTGATTGCGCCTCGGAGCTCAATTCAGAATGGGTCGTCAACGCCGGGCAAAGCCCGACGGTGCAGGTCTGGCCTAAGCTCACCTGCATCCCAAGCGCTGGTTCAAGTGCATCGAAGAACCTTTTGAAGGCTTCTGCAGGAACACCGCCACCGCTCTTACCCTCCATATCTATGGTGAACAGACCAGCTGGAAGACCCAGATACATATGCTCTTTTAACATCGTATTATTGGGATTGTTTTCCAAAACCGGGCACGACACGTTGATGTCTGGGTGCATGTCTAGCACTCGTGCTAAGACGGTTGTATTGATGGCCTTTTGCAAAGTGCGCATCTCATAGGTTTTCATTCCGTTGAGGACCTCGAATGCTTTTTCTGAGTCTAGAAAACCGCCTTTTATGTAAAACACGTTCCAGAACATGCATTCGTCCCAATTCACGTTACGGGCACTACCGTCTGGCCAGACTGCATCGGCAGAACTACCCTTGGGCACGAACATGTCCTCGTTACGACCAATGACGACTCCAGCGGTTGTTGTCCCGAACCCGGCAAGCTCTTTCGTGTAGGAATGCACAACGAAATCAGGTCGCGCCATCGCATCGTTGTGTTTCAGAACCGGGTGCAGAAACGGTGTGCCGACTGTCGTATCGACGACCACTCGCCAGCCCCGCTCATGCGCAGCGCGGCTGATGCCAGACACATCCAGTACATAACCATGAGGGTTGCAGGGACTTTCAAGATAGACATAGATCTTTCGCCCTTCGGCCAGACGCTCGGCATATTTCTCTGCTGCGTTTTCCATCACATTGGCAAAACTCTCTGCGTCATAGCCATCGACCCATTCGATCTCGACAGCGAGGTTGGAGCTCTTGGCGTACCAGTCATGCAGCAGTTGATAGGTGCCGCCATAAACATTCCGGGAAGCGACGATGATGTCATCCCGGCCGACCAAATGGCTCAGCACACCATCGATAGCGGCCATGCCGGAGTTGAAATTCCAAGCCATGTATTGGTTCGACTCAGGCCCGCATTCAATGTCCACGATATGGTTGGCAAGGCTGATGGATGTTGGATTCAGCAAGCGTGAATAGATGTCATGCAAGGGCTCGCGGCCGTTGAAAGCGTCTTCGACCCACTCAGTGCATGCAAACAGGTAGGTCGCGGTTCGGGTAATGACCGGACTAGCGGAAAAAATCGCAGCGACATTGTCGAAAAGCGGATAGGCACCTTTAACCACAAAACCGGGCTGGTGCGTCGTGATTGATTGATACGTGGCGCGCAACGGGTTCTGCAGGTTGTCGAGAACCTTTGCCAGTTGGAAGCTGACAAAACGCTTGGCATTGAACCAAGCGAATTTGTCCCCACGGTCGACCCCGTCCAACCCATCCATCGTGATTTTCCACAAATCGGCCGTAGCAGCGTTGGCCGCATAGAGATTGCGAGTCAGCTCAATCAACGCGCGCCCGTAATCGGTGTCCGGATCGATCCCGAAATGCATGGCCTGCTCACGGGCAAGATCCTCAGCGCCAGTTGCACGGGTCGTGTTTCTCAGTGGGCTCAGCTGTGTCAGCGCAGTTTTAGTCATTTTGGTGCCTCCCGATGTTGTTTGGGAAGTATGGCAACGAGATCGCGCAAATGTAGCTAAACCTGCTATAATTCAATCAAATTTTTGGCAGAATCTGCTATAAAGAAACATGGATTCGACAGATTATAAAATCCTCCGCGAGCTTCAGATAAATGCGCGCGTAACGAATCAGGAATTAAGCGAGCGGGTCAACCTTTCGCCTACACCCTGCCTTCGACGGGTTAGAGAACTGGAAAAGTCGGGTGTTATTCAGGGTTATTCCGCCGTAATTGATCCCGAGGCCTACGGTCTCGCCGTGATGGCCTTTGTCCAGATCAGGTTGGAGCGTCAAAACGAAGCGACGATCACTACATTCGAGAGAGGCGTGGCTCGCTTGGATGAGGTCATTGCTTGTTACCTGATGTCCGGTGGGCACGATTACCTACTTCAAGTCATGTGTCAGTCCTTCAAGGATTACGAAGGGTTCGTCCGCGATAGGCTGACCCGGATAGAGGGGATCGGCAGCTTGGAGACACATTTCGTATTTGGACAAGTTAAACAGTCGCCAAATTTCCCGATGCCTCCAAGGTGAAGTCCCTATCGACCTGACAGTCCCTTTTGTTCTAGTCAAAAGACATGAAAGCAAAACCCGTCACCGAACAACGCCAACACTTGATTGAGGCCGTACTTACGTCAATCGAGACACGGGGGTTGTGCGATACGTCGGTGTCGACCGTGACGGAAATCGCCGGCGTTTCACGTGGGATGGTAACCTATTGGTTCGCCACTAAGAGCGCCTTGCTTGTCGCTGCTTACGAACACTTGCTTGAAGAATGGAACGATATCTTTTTCTCACAGGGTGGATGTACGCCCGAGGAACGGATCGTCAATATGACTGTATCGATGTTTGTCCCACCCAATTTCGATCACCGCAGCGTTCGCTCCTGGATCGCCTTTTCAGTGGCCTCTTTGCACGACGAAGAGCTTAGAGTGGTTTGTCATAAGGCCTATGCCACCTGGCGTAAGGCACTTCGGGATGAAATTCACAAACACAACCTCGAGACGGGACAAGATGTGGACCCTGCGACTTTCAGCGCCTCGCTAATGGCACTAGCAGACGGCCTTTGGCTTCGGTCGCAGGTGGAACCCGATCTGATGCCTCCCGAGCGCGCTCGCAACCTGGTGGTCGAGAGCATTCGTCGGATGCTGTGAGTCCGCAGACGATCTCCCCAAATAAATTAATGAAAACTTTACTTTTTTCCGGGTCATTCTCGAAATCATACGATCGTATGAAATTTATTGACTCGAATCATACGATCGTATGACAATCCCAAGTAAGCGAGGATTCTGTCCATTGGTCGATGCGGACCAAGCGTAGTTCGCACGCCAAATGAAGACCGGGTTCAGGAGGGTATGGGCATGTCGACTCAAAAAATTAATCTGATCAGCAAAAGCGTTTAGCGTGGCCGCCTACGATTATATCGTCGTCGGTGCCGGCTCCTCTGGCTGTGTAGTGGCCTCTCGACTTGCTGAAAATCGCGAAGCCAGTGTCCTGCTGATCGAAGCGGGCCCGCCGGCGCGGCATTGGTCAACGGCAATGCCATTGGCCTACTACGTCAACTATGCGGGGGGGCCTTTCAACTGGGCGCTTAGCTCCACACCGCAGTCAAAGCTCTGCGGACGCCGTGTGTATCACCCGCGAGGGCGCGGTGTTGGTGGCTCCTCACTGATAAATGGCATGGCGTTTTTGCGTGGTCATCCTGCCGACTACGACCGTTGGGCAACGGAAGGTGCTATCGGCTGGAGCCACGCCGAAGTGCTTCCCTATTTCAAGAAGCTTGAAACCCACAGTCGGGGAGAATCCGAATGGCGCGGTGGGTCGGGGCCAGTAGCAACTGGACCGCAGGATATGGGCATGGAGGTGAATAGCGCTTTCCTCGCTGCTGGTCAGGAAGCGGGATTTGGTCTTTCAGAAGATTTCAACGGTCCGAAACAGGAAGGTTTTGGCAGTTTCGACGCTTCTATTAGCCGGGGCAAAAGGGCAAGCACCGCCCATGCGTATTTGCGTGGGGGCAAACCGCACTCCAATCTCGAGGTGATGACCGGAGCATTGGTCCATAGAATTCTGTTCGATAATCACAGCGCTACTGGTGTCGAGGTTGAGCGCAAAGGACAAGTCGAAACTGTTTCCTGCAACGGTGAAATAATTTTGTCTGCGGGAGCCTTTGGGTCACCGGCGATACTTATGCGGTCTGGAATTGGACCGGCGGATCACCTGCGGGATCACGGGATCAATGTTATCTCCGATTTGCCTGGCGTCGGGCAAAACCTACAAGATCACCTTGAGCTGCATGTGCAATGGACTGGCTCACCGTCAAGGTCATTGAACCGATACGCCAATCCGATACGAAAGGTCGCCGCGGGCGCGCAGTGGATCGCCTTCAGGAATGGCATATGCGCGACTAATGCAGTCGAAGTGGGAGCTTTCACAAAGTCTGGTTCAAATGTTGCTCATCCGGATATCCAATACCATTTCTTCCCTTTCTTCCTAAACGGCATGAACATCTATTCAAGCGAAGGAGGTTTCTGCCTCTGTGTCGGTACATTGCGTGCCGGCAGCCGCGGT
Source organism: Ruegeria sp. F5 (assembly GCF_056533845.1). NCBI lineage: Bacteria > Pseudomonadati > Pseudomonadota > Alphaproteobacteria > Rhodobacterales > Roseobacteraceae > Ruegeria > Ruegeria sp. F5. The sequence continues at coordinate 29,316 of NZ_JBQFOU010000013.1, forward strand.
GAGGTGCGGCTGACCTCAAGCGATCCCCGCGCCGAACTTGCTCTCAATTTTCGTTATCTGACAGACTCCAGGGACCTCACCGAATTGCGCACTTGTCTTGAGCAAGCACGTGAGATCGGTGAGCAACCCAGCCTCGCTCCCTTCCGAAAAAAAGCCGCAGCCCCCTTTGCAGAAGCCAAAAACTCACAGGAAATCGATGAAGCGATCCTAGCCAACGTTGAAAGCGCCTACCACCCGTGCGGAACCTGTCGGATGGGAATGGATACCATGTCGGTCACCGACCCCGAGACCAGAGTCCACGGGCTAGAAGGGCTTCGTGTTGCAGACGCTTCAATCATTCCGTCAATCACAAGCGGTAACCTGAATGCTCCGTGCATCATGATCGGTGAAAAGGCCGCAGATCATATCAAGGGAGGCCCGATGTTGACACCGCAACCCCAGCCTTCCGCAACCCTATGAAAAGGGAGAGTCCGATGGCCCAACTAAAATCTAAACCCCATCCGGCAGCGAATATGTACGCCGAAGAGTACCGATCAGGTAAGCTGGATCGGCGGGAATTCCTTACACGAGTTACGGCGCTTGGGATATCAGCGACTGCTGCATATGGCTTGATCGGAGTGTCGCAACCGGTTTTGGCCGACGAGCCTCCGAAGCAAGGCGGTGTCTTGAGGCACCAGATGAGCGTTCAAGCGCTCAAGGATCCGCGGCTTTACGACTGGATCCAGATGTCCAACTTTTCCCGTGGAACGTTAGAATACCTTGTTGAATATCAGAATGACGGCAGCTTTCGGGGCATGCTTCTGGAAGGTTGGGAAGCGAACGACGACGCCACTGAGTACATGCTGAAAGTTCGCCCGGGCGTGACCTGGAACAATGGCGATGCGTTCACGGCAAATGATGTAGCGCGTAACTTTGAACGCTGGTGCGACAACACGGTCGAAGGCAATTCAATGGCCTCGCGATTTGGCGCTATGACTGATGAAGACACCGGAAAGATGCGCCCGGACGCTGTTGAAGTAATAGACGATTTGAATTTGAAGCTGAAACTATCACAACCAGACATAGCCATCATCGCCAGCACCACAATCTTTCCGGCACAGGTAGTTCATGAAAGCTTCTCTGACGACTACCTCAACAACGTCGGCACGGGGCCCTTTCTGATGGAAATGCTGGAGGTTGGCCAAAAGGCCGTCCTGAGCCGAAACTTAGATCACACCTGGTGGGGCACCGAAGTATATGGTGGACCGTACCTGGACAGGATTGAGTACATTGATTTTGGTCAGGATGCAGCTTCTTGGGTGGCCGCGATGGAAGCGGATGAGGTCGATGTGCTGGACGAAACGACCGGCGATTTCATTGACGTGCTGGATGGCATTGGTTTTGAACGGGCTGAAGTTGTGACAGCCAATACCCTTGTAATCCGCCCGCACCAACAATCCGAGATCGACGGCAAGGCACTCTATGCAGATCCGAATGTGCGTCGCGCTCTCGCCTTGGCGGTCGACAATTCGGTTCTACTGGAACTAGGGATCAGTGGACGCGGCTCGGTCGCGGAAAACCACCATGTTGGCCCGATGCACCCGGAATATGCTGAAATGCCAGCTGCCACTGTCGATAAGGCAAAGGCGCGAGAATTAATGGCTGCAGCTGGGCTAGAAGATTTTGAGCATGAACTGATCAGCCATGAGGAAGTCTGGCAGAAGGATACGTGTGATGCAGTTGCGGCGCAGTTGCGAGATGCTGGGATCAAAGTCAAGCGAACAGTCCTGCCAGGCAGTACCTATTGGAATGGTTGGAATTCCTTCCCATTTTCAGCAACCCAGTGGAACCATGAACCGCTTGGCGTTCAAGTGCTTGCCGCCGGTTATCGCGGCGGTGTCGCCTGGAATGAAACGGGGTACGCAAGCTCCGAGTTCGACGGCCTACTGGATAAGGCTATGTCGATTGCAGATGCTGACAAGCGACGTGAGGTGATGAAGGATATCCAAGTCTTGATGCAAGAGGATGGCGTAATCATACAGCCCTACTGGCGGGCGGTTTATAATCACTTCAAGCCAGGACTCAAGGGTGTGGGCCGGCACATCACCTGGGATCACCACCAGTATAAGTGGGGCTTCACCTAACAGATCGTGCGGTGATTACGTGGATGCCCAAGTTGGCCTTAGAACACCTCAAAAGGACTAAAGATGCTGAAACCAACGGGGCTTTCCTCATACGTACAAGGGGGATTTTTACCGGCAATTGGTAAGACATTCGCGTCAAGTAACCCTTGCACCGGTCGGACGATCGCCGAGGTCGGCGAGGCCACGCCTGCCTGTGTCGACCAAGCAGTGAAAGCCGCGCGTCAGGCGCAGGTTGGATGGGCTGCTGTGTCTGTCGCTGAGCGCGCCTCGATCCTTCATCGAGCTGCCGCACTTCTTCGCAACAAGCGCGCGGCGCTGGCCGAACTGGAAGTTGCCGAGACAGGTCGGCCGATATCTGAAATCGGTCCGATAGATATTGAAACTGCCGCGCAGGGTTTCGAATACTTCGCTGCCGCTGCCATGACGCTTGAGGGACGATCCCAGGATTTTCCCGACGGAATTGCACATTTTAGATACGAACCTCTTGGGGTTTGCGCTGCAATCGGCGCCTGGAACTATCCGTTACAAATTTCGGCATGGAAGGCTGCTCCCGCATTGGCGGCGGGTAACGCAGTTGTCCTTAAGCCATCTGAACTAACACCGCTTTCAAGTTTGGTCCTTGCGGAAATACTGACCGAAGCGGGATTGCCGGTAGGTGCGTTCAACGTCGTCTTGGGCGCAGGTGCAGTTGGCCAAGCTTTGGTAAGCCATCCGGATATTGATCACGTCGCGATGACGGGAAGTATCCCGACTGGACGGCGCATCTTGGAGGCCGCTAGTTCTGAAGTTAACGTCACTTCGCTGGAGCTTGGCGGCAAGTCTCCACTGATCGTTCTAGAGGATGCAGATATCGACCAGGCGGCTTTCATAGCTGCACAAGGAAATTTCCTTTCCAATGGCGAAATCTGCGGCAATACCACACGGGTTTTCGTGCCGCATTCACTGGAAGCGCAGTTTCTGAACCGTGTACGCAAAGCCGTTGCTGGGATCCGTGTCGGCGACCCCCTCGACCCAAAAACGCATATGGGCGCGCTGATTTCTCCAGATCACCGAGACAAGGTGCATTCATATGTCACCAATGCAAAAAAGGATGGGGCCGAGATCATTTGCGGTGGCCGGTTCGCCGATGTACCCGAGCTGCCACTCGGTAATTTTTACGAACCAACAGTCCTTGCAGGTTGTCATGATGAAATGCGTGCCGTCCGTGAAGATATCTTTGGCCCCGTCATGGCTGTCCTTACCTATGACACTCTCGACGAAGCCGTGGGGCGGGCCAATGATACGATCTACGGATTGTGCGCCGCTATTGTAAGCAAAGACATGGCGCGCGGGCATAAAGTTGCGCGTCGGTTGGATGCTGGAACCATCTGGATCAACACAGTGCTCGATCTGCCTGTCGGCTTTGGGTATGGAGGTTTCAAACAGTCGGGGCTTGGATACGAAAATGGATTGCAGACACTCGCCGAGCATATGCGCACGAAAGGCATTTACTCCAGCCTGAAACAATTGGCCAATCCGTTCGCTTGATTTAGATCGTCAATTTCGATCCATAGATCGAGGTTTGGCCATCAAACTTCGAAGATGTGTGAACGTAAACCGGTTACCCTACCTTCGCTGTAAAGAAGCTAAACTAGTTCTGAGCCTCTAGAAGCACCTTCGGCCCAAACCTGCCATTCATCGGGTCCGCCCACACCGCAATGCAACTTCACCGAACCAGACTTTCGCTGCGAGCGCGGCACTTACCAAAACCACTCACTGACGGCTTAGCGGCAAGCTATCGTGCGGCTGGAACCAAGGCCAAACGTGCACTGAAAATCAATTTGGACCAGTCAGATGAAGCTGCTCACAAAGACCTCGAATTATCAAAAAAAGAAGGGCGACCGCAGCCGCCATTCTTTTTTGCGCCTGGCTCCACTGGCTATCGGTTAAGGAATTCCAGGTCGTATTTGTCCTCGACATCGGGCAGCGGGTGTTCTTCGTGCAGCGACACGACGATGCCGTAGATCATGAAGAGAAGGATGATTGCGATTGGTAGACCCGCCACGATTGATGCCGTTTGCAGGGCGCTCAGGCCTCCAGCCAGCATCAGCACACCCGCAACAATCCCAGCAGTGAGGCCCCAAAAGACGCGAAACTTGACTGGTGGGTGCTCATCACCCATCGATAGCATCGTGCACATCACCAGCGTGCCAGAATCCGACGAGGTCACGAACCACGAGATCAGCAGGACCGTGATCAGGACCGTGATCGGGTAGGTCAACCAAGTATAACCAAAGCCTTTGACCGTCGCGAAGACGCCCGCGGCGTAGTCGTTGTTGACCGCCTCGACCACGCCAGCGTCATAGAAGAGATCAACGCCGGCAGCAGCACCACCAAAAACTCCCATCCACAGCATCACGACCGAAGTCGGGATCAACAGAACGCAATAGCAGAACTGCTTGATGGTGCGCCCTTTTGAGACGCGTGCGATGAAGAGACCCACAAACGGACACCATGCAATCCACCAGCCCCAGTAGAAGATCGTCCACCAGCTCTGCCACTGGTTATCGGGCTCCCCATTGATCCAGAATCCCATTGGGATAACCGTCCAAAGGTAGTCACCAAATCCAGATAGAGTGATCCCTAACAGGAACGCGGTTGGCCCGAGCACGATGAACAGGATCAAGAGGAAGACGCTGGCCATAACGTTGGTTTCTGACAGGATCCGCACGCCTTTGCCCACGCCAGATGCGGCCGAGGCCGTGCCCATGCAGGTGATGATGGCCACAAGGATCAACTGGTTGGTCTGGGTGTTGGCCATCCACCCGAGGTCTTCAAGCCCTGCCGCAATCGGCGTGACGCCAAGGCCAAGCGAGGTGGCCAGGCCAAAGATCGTGCCAAAGACGCCGATCAGATCGACCAGGTGACCCCAAGGGCCGTAAATCCTCTCCTTGAGTACCGGATAGAGCGCAGTGCGCAGAGTCAGCGGCAAACCGTGGCGATAGGCGAAATAGGCCAGGCTTAGACCCACAAGCACATAGAGCGCCCAGCCATGGAAGCCCCAGTGGAAGTTGGTGATCGTGACTGCCGAGATGGCTGCATCGACAGAACCGGGTTCAATCCCGCCGCGATCCAGGAACGGGCTACCCTGAACGTGAAACATCGGCTCTGCGACGCCCCAATAGATCAGGCCCGATCCCAGCCCCGCGCTGAACAGCATGCAGATCCAGGAAAAGGTCGAAAAATCAGGTTCGTCCTCGTCCTTGCCCAGTTTCACATGGCCGAACCGGCTGATCATTAGCCAGAGCACGAAGAAAAGGGCCGCGTTGACCACCAGCACGTAGAACCAGTCTAGGCTGCCTATGATAAAGTCCTTGCCGGATGCGAAGATGGCGCTCGAGGCCTCGACATCGCGGATGGTGAAGATCACGAACCCTAGGATCATTACCATCGAGGCGATGCCCATCAGCGGATTCATACCCTTGAACAGCCCGGAATTGGCGACAAGGTTTTCAGGTCTTTGTGTTGTTTGGTCAGTCATTTTTATACCTCGTTTCCCTGCTGCCTGCGCTTACCGTGTTGATCCGGCAGCGCCCTGGCGCGCGGACCCGGCCAGCCAGGACTGAAAGGCCTCTTCGAGCCTTGCGTGGTGGTTGGACCACCAATCGGCATCCGACATGATAAAGAGCTTGCCATCATAGGCTGGGCCATTGGGGATGCGCTCCAACACATCTTCGGACAACAGCGCAATGGACGATTTGCGGGTCGGTCCATTGGGCAGGTAACCCACCATGTCGGCGAGCGACTGCGAACTGCTGGCAAAGCGGATGAAATCGATCGCCGCCTCCTTATTCTGGCTGCCTTTCGGGATGCCGAAGAGATCCAGCTCGATCACCCGACCGTCCATGTTGACGGTGAAATCGGCCCCGTCTTCTTGTGACGCAGTCGCCCCTGTCGTGGCCCAGATCGATGACATAGTGACCTCCCCGCCATTGAGCATGCGCACCGGCTCACGGCCGGTCTCCCAGATCTGAAGGCCGGATTTGATGTCATCCATCTTAGCCAGGGCCCGTTCCACGCCGTCTTCGGATTCCAGCGTCGGATAGACCTCTTCGCGCGGCACACCATCGGCCATCAGGGCCCATTCCATGATTACGGTCGGGTCATTGCGAATGGCACGTGGGCCCGGAAATGTTTCTGTGTCGAAAAAGTCAACGATACTGGCGGGTGGGTTGTCGCCAAAAGCCGTGTTGCTAAAGGCATAAGCGGTGCCCCAGACGATGACGCCTACGCCGCAATCGTTCAGCGCGCCCTCGACGAAATCCTCGCGAAACGGTGTGCCATCAGCCCCATTCGGCAGTTCGATGTTTGACAAGTCTTCCAGCAAACCTTCATTGCAAGCCCTCAGCGAGTCTGCTTGCGTCAGATCAACCACATCCCAAATCACGTTGGCGCTTTCGACCTGATCGCGGATTTCCGATATTCCTCCATTGTAATGCGCAACATGCACCCGCGTGTTTTTCTCGGTCTCATATGGCCGTACAAAGCCCAGCATCTGACTTCGCATGTAGGGACCGGTCCACGAAGTAAAGGTGATCGGTTGGGCCGGTTGCGCAGCTGTTTGAACTTCATTAGTGGTCTCCTGCGCTCTGGAAACCCCCGCCGTTATGGACAGCACAAGCGCGGCGGGTGCCAAGTACCACCCAAATTTCTTAAGGGGTCTGCGGTCGTTCATTTCTGTCCTCCCAATTGGTTTTTCAAAGATTCTTAATCCGAACAGGTCAAGTTTCGGGTGCCGCTCCGATCTTGCACACTAAACGAAAACCCAAGTCGCACGGCCGTTCACTTGATCATCAGGACTACTGGTCGCTACCAAAGGACAAAAACGACCTTTCGAGGTAATACACCGACCAGTTTGTCGTTTCATGGGCCCTACATTTCGGTGAGAGATCCAAAAAAAGCAGTTGTCGCGAACTCTGCTCACTATTGTTCACCCCACGGCGGACAGCCTCGGCTCATTCCAGACCTCGGATGCAGCGCAGCATGGGTCCCTGCCCCGCATCGGCCCAGATCAGACCTTGGCCAGGGTCCTGGAATGCCGCGAGTGCAGCCCGCTTCGCGGACATTCGCGGCAAGCGCAAAGTAAGAACCTGGATGAAGTCACAGCAACTTTACTTTGCACAGGACCATGCAAAATATGCGTAGCGCCGCCTAGTCTACCCGGCGCCGGAATTCGGACTCGAATACACCGAAGGAATAGACATTCGCGACGTATTTGACTGCGTCCGTCGATTTTTCCCGATCGATGTAGACGTTGTTACACTCTTCGCGGTTGACATGGACCGCCTTCGTGCGGTGGCAGTACTGACCGTCCCGGATCGCCCAACGCGACGTGATTGGCTGGCCATCCATCCAGCCGAAAAACATAACGGTCACCCCCTTGGACGGGTGATCCTGCCGGTAGGGCGTACCGAAGGGGCCGGTGTCGACAATTTCTTCGTACTCATCCGAGAAGAGCGCGACCAATTCGTCATGCCCCAATCTGTCGGCTTCCCGCCCCTTCTCGAAATCGAATGGCGAGGCTGGCATTCCGACGGCCGCGAGCGCTTCAGCCCAAACCTCGTAAAGGGCCGGATCCGAGTACCGTCCAAAGTAACCCTTTTGCCAAAGGAGGTTGTTCCAGACCGTTTCCTTCAGAAACAGGTCCATGAACTGTTTCCCGATCTCGATATCCCCGTTCCGGGCATGTGCCGCCGCCGCAAAAATATACTGATCGATCCGGTCGCTTTCTTCGGGCGGGACGCGGTCCAGGAGCGCAAGCGCCAGGTCGACCTCGTCCAGAAGAAGGCGATGAAAGGCAAGCTCTCGCATTTCCGATGCATTGAGCCGGGGCGAAAGGTCTTCGTAAGCCGTGAATTCTGTGCGCGCTTCGTCATAGAGCCCGGCCGCAAGAAGAGCCTGGCCCAACACGTACCGCAACCGGGGTTCATCAGGTTGCAGGAAGACCGCACCCCGGGCCTCGGTCAGGGCAGCGTTCCATTGGCGTTTTTCGATTTTGATGCCGATCTGAAGCCCGAGCGCATCCGGATATGTATCATCTATGTCGAGGATTTGGCGAACCGTTTGTTCCGCTTCCTTGAGCGCATCGAGGGTATATCGGATGGTGTTGTAGCTGCGGCTCCAGATGATGAAGTTCACGGTGGCGTAACCTGCATGCGCGGCCAGAAAATCGGGATCCTGCTCGATCGCGCGCTCGTAGAGAGGTAGAGATTTTTCCAGTTCGAAAAAGTTCCCGCTGGCGAGGAACCTTTCGGCTTCGGCATAGGCGAGGAACGCGCTTACATCCTTCGTGCCCGGAGCCTGCAACACGGAGCGTTCACGTGCCGACACGGGGCCTACGAGTTCGGCGATGGCCCTTTGTTTGAGTCCGGCCAAAAGATCGAAGAATTCATCAGGTGCCCCGCCAGCGCTTTCGTCCCAGATTACCGCGCCGGCATCACCGAAATCCCTGAGCCTTACAGCCAGCTCAATCCGGTCGTCCAAGCGGGCCGCCATTCCGTCGAGCACGTAACGTGTACCGGCGTCCAAACCGATATCACCAGGTTCGGGTGCGATGCCCTTATATCCGATGGAAACGGAGTGCGGGACGGTTTCCAACCCCTCAACCCGCGACAGCGAAGCGATGAAATCCTCGGTCGCAGCGTCGGCAAGTTGCCGGTCCGCGGCCGTGGCAACAGCGAATGGAAGGATCAGCAGGCGGTCGCCCCTAGGCTCGGGCGGTGCCAGCCAATTCCAGGCGAGATATCCCGCAGCAAGAAGCACCAAGGCGAGCGCCACCGCCCCAAAGCGCAGGGTCGGCTTGGGCATGCGGCGGGCCGTGACAACGGTACCGGCATCTTCGGGGTTTGGAAGCACCGCAAAGGCTGTGATTGGATCCTGTATGTTCTTGACTTGTTGCGGGCCAAGATCCGCGAAGCCGAGATCGAGCTTACCGCGGACGTTCAGAAAGACCGGTTCGGATATGCAGATTCCTCCGGGGTCAGCGCAACCTTCCAGGCGGGACGCGATATTCACCCCGTCACCGAAGATGTCGTCGCCATCATGCACGATCTCGCCGAGATTGATACCGATCCGGTAAGCGATGCGGCGGTCTTCGGGAATGTCCACTTCGAGGTCGGGCATCTCGCGCTGCACAGCGACGGCCCATTCGACGGCGCTGACCACACTTGCGAACTCAAGCAGCGCACCGTCGCCCGTCGTCTTGACAATTCGCCCCCCGAAGCTCCGCACCGCGGGGTCAATCAGATCGGTACGGATCGCCTTTTGGCGCGCCAAGGTGCCAGCCTCGTCCAATTGAACGAGGCGGCTGTAGCCGACCATGTCGATCGCGACGATGGCCGCCAGCCGACGTTGAAGCATCTCCTGAACCAAACCGATCCCTCGCACCACATTTGCGAACAGTATAGGAAGTTCTCCGGAAGATGACGAGTTGGGTGCTTAAGGCTGGTGATCGAGGTCACCGGTGGCTACCCGTACGGTTCAGGGCGGCCCAAAGCCGACCATGAGCATGACAGCCGAATGCTGCGCCTGCAGTCCGCATTGCAGACCTTCGCTGCAAGAGCCGAATTCGGTGTAAGCCAAACGCAAGCTTGCGGACGAAGCTACCGTCCACCCTCATTTATGGTACGGCAGCAATATTTCTTTTGCGTCACGAATTCCGGCCGAGAAATTCGACTAGCAACGCAGAGATTTTTTGGGGCTGATCCTCCATCGAGAAGTGGCCGCAATTTTCCAGGACATGCAGCTCTGACCCGGGAATTGCTGCATGCAATCTGTTCGCCCAGTCAACGACCTGCCACGCATCATCTGCCCCCCAAATGAGTTGCACCGGTTTTTGCCCAAGCTCGGCATATCGCGGTGCAATCTCGTCAGTGTGCTTGGGATCATAGTGCATCACTTGATGCTGGAAGAAACTACTCTGTCCGACCGGCCCGCAGATGAAATCGAGGTAAGTCTCCATCGACGTTTCTGCCAAACGTTCCTTGTTCTGGACCGTCGAATAGAGCCAGTCTCGGAAGTGTTCGCGGTGGTCCGCGTCACTTGCCTTGATCAGCTTATCAAGCCCGACTTGCATCTGTTCACTTGTCCGCTTGGAGGGCCAGCTATCAAAGCTGACTACGTCGATCATAGTCAAGCTTCGCATCCGTTTAGGGCATCGAATACCAAATCTCTGAGCAACGCCGCCGCCGATGTCGTGCGCAACAATGTGGGCGTCTTCGAGCCCCCAAACCTCCAGCAGTCCCTCAAGGATCGGCACCTGACCTGTCACGGATGTGTCGACGCTTGGGTTTTGCGGGCGCTCAGACAACCCGTAACCGAGCAAGTCATACACGTGAACCTTGTAGCCGGATTCAACCAACGTCGGCAGGATATTACGCCAGATGTAGGAAGAGGAAGGCGTGCCGTGGAGAAGAACCACGGGGGCTCCGCGTCCATGCACGCCGTGCGTAATGCGTGTGCCGTTGATGAGAACATCTTGATCAACAAAGTGGGCCATGAGGGAAACTCCATTTTCTACTTTTCCCAGCCTTAGCCCTTTGCTAGTCAATACATCAAATGAATGATTGTCATAACATGATCGAATTTTCGAATGACTGAGCGGCTCGATATTGAAGGCCTGCGTGCTTTGGTTGCAATCTCTGCCCACGGTGGCGTTACACGCGCCGCTGAACATCTGGCGTTGTCGCAACCTGCGGTGAGCCATAAAATCAAGCGGCTTGAAACAGTGTTGGATTGTGAACTGTTGGCACGACGTGCCGGTGGGCCCTTATTCACGGAAGCTGGAACGCGTTTGTTAGAATATGCGCGGCGGATGATGGATTTACATGACGAAGCTCTGGCCGCGCTAGGCAAGAAACCTATGGTTGGCACCATTCGTTTGGGAATGACCGAAGACACGACTGGTGGAGACGTGGCCCGTATTCTCGGGCGGTTCACGCGTTTGCATCCCGACACCAAGGTAAACACAAGGATAGGCCAGAGCCTGACTTTGTTGGATTGGTTGTCAGCGGGCGATATCGATATCGCGGTCATTCAGGTTTTGAGAGATGAGGTTCGCCGCGACGACATCGTGCTCTACGAGGATCGGCTGCATTGGATCAAGTCACATGACCTGCCGCTAAAGCCGGACGCGCCTGTGCCGTTCCTCGCCTTCGATGAAAACTGTTTTTTCAAGCATTGGGCGCAATCACACGGCACCGTACTGGGGCACCAGTTCGACGCTGTGCTCGAATGCCCGAGCGTCTCTGGCATTCTTGCGGCAGCGCGCGCAGGGCTTGGCGTAGCACTGATGAACGGCCTGCATTTGTCTTCAGACCTAGAGGTTATGGAAGGTATCTTTCCCGAGCCTCCGGCGATTGCCTACGTCGCGCGCTCTATTCCCAAGAGCCGAAGTGACACTGCTCGCGCACTGCTTAAAGAAATCGCGGCGGAGGTTGGAAGACCTACTTCGTTGCGCGTTGCTTGATCGCAAAAGAAAAACTTTGCCTATGACGTGGCGCTACGCAGTTTGGGCTCAACGCGGGCTTTCATAGTAAGTTGACCTAACAACGGCTTTGCGGACTTCATCGGCTTCCCAAAATTCTCCTATTTGGCGAGAACCACCGGTCTCACGGGCCGACAGTGAAAGCTCGTACGACAAACAACACTCCTGACACTGCGATTAGGGCTTCTATAAGATAGTTGTGGATGCGCGCGCCCATCTTGTGGACCAAACGACTGGCCAGCCAAGTTCCTGGGATAGTAATCAAACCCATGAATAGGCCCAGAAGTATCAGGTTTTTGTCTAACAAACCAAATCCGTAGAATGTCCCCGGGCGCGTCACAGCGTTGAATAAACCGATGACGGCGTCCGTTCCCAACAGCAACGGTCCGCTGAGGCCGATACTGTTGAAAAACGCGATGACCAGCATGCCCGACCCGGCGGCAGTTCCGCTCATGAAACCGAAGGAAAAACCAAGGCTGAGAACAGTTTTTAACCCCGGCTCAAATGACGTTCTCTTTAGAAATCGCCGAGCAGGAAGAATAAGTATCAGGATCGCACCCATAAAGCCCAAAAAAACCTGTTCGGGCACTTCTTTCAGGAAACTAGCGCCCAGAAAAATACCGGGCAGCGAAGCCAGTGTGAACTGGATGGCTGGTTTCCAGGCGATCGTTTTGCGATAGACGACGACCCGAGAAAGGTTCGCGCAAATCGCATAAACGCTGATCAAGGGGATCACCGCTTTGGCCCCAACAACCGGCGTCAGGACGATGACGATGATAAATGAGCCGCCAAAACCGCCCAGACCACTAACCAGAGAGCCCATGAAAGCTGCTAGGCCGACCACCTTGCAGGTGCGACGCTCTGATGTGCCGAGCTTCTGGCGAGCATGAATGACGGCCTGACGAAGTTAGCTCGTCGTCGGACCCTCGGTTTTAGGTAGTTCAGACTTTCTTTGAGGATCAGCTTGTCCAGTTCCAGTTCGGCATTCGCCCATTGTCCTCGGACCAATGGCGGACAAAGGGCTCATTCTTCTTCAGCCGGGTATTTTCTTTCTCCAAGCTGCGCAACTCCGACAGTTGCGACTTGCCCATGCCACCGAACCGACGCCGCCAATTGTAGTAGGTCGCATCGCTGACACCGACACCACGACAGGCTGTCCGAACATCGTCGCCATCTGCCAGCTTCAGTTCAATCTCACGCAGCAGCTTCAGAATGTCTTCGTCCGAGTATCGCTTCCGAGCCATCCCTTGTTCCCCCTTCTCGGCCAAAGTAGTGGCCCAATTTTAGGGGGCAAAGACAGTGAGGGCAGTTTTTGTCGCAGGATGGAATGTCTCCGAGCCGCCGGCACCATTCAAGCCATGCAAAGACTTACTGGCCGAGGCCAAGAACGTTCGTAAGCATCACAACTTGACTCCGAATAACGCAATTGAGGCAACCGCATGGGCGATCCGTCGTTGTACAAAGCCAGCGATTTTGAGCGCGTATTGGCGAGGTTACCGAAAGCTGCTCAGGAGTTTTTGGAAAGTCGACGTAGACGATCCCAATGAACTCAATCAGCGGATCATTTGACTACGGTCCTTGTTTCTCCAGGAGCCCGATCGGAGCTGGCGGAAGGCGGCTTGACGACCAAACCAATCATCCGACTTATCCACCTATGCCGCAGCCCGCGCTAGTGTTCGTTCTGTGGAAGACCATCTTCGATTTCGTAATAGTCGCCTTTTTCTGACACGAAGATATGCATCGCTAGCGAGGTGTTCGTTGGGCCATCAAGTGCACCCATGGCAACAGCCGTCCAGTCATGGTGGATCGGATCCCAGAACAATGTCGACCCACAAATTCTGCAAAAGCCACGCCGGACCTTTTCGGATGAATGGTACCATTGCACAGCGGCTTTTCCTTCTACCCGAAGTGCCGTCCGGGTAATATCTATGGAAGCTTCGTAGTGACCAGAATGCTTGCGACATTGCTGGCAGTGGCAAGCCGTGGGGCGCGGCAGGTCACCGTTCACTTCGATCCGCACGGCGCCGCAGAGGCACGAGCCCTTATGCATGGCGCACCTCTTTCGCACTTTGCGAATTTGCCCAGCACCGCAGACCCAGAGCTTTGATCAGCGCTTTGGCCTCCGCTGGCGGTTCCTGTTCGATGCGCCGGTAATCTGTTCCGTCGTTGCGGCGAGTAAGAAGCCCGCAGGAAACCATTGTTCGGCGCAGGGTTGCCGGGTCTTCAAAGAGGTGGTGCAGGGTCAGGCGCTCGTTCACCTCACGCTCTGGCATAGGCTGTGCCGCAGGCAGTCTCGCCCAAAGCGCCCAGAGAGCAAGCGTCTGCACATTGCGTTTGGACGGCCACTGAATGAGGCGACCAACAACATCGAATTGATTTAGGGCGCGCTCTACAGCCCGCGCATCCAAAGGCCGCTCGCCAACTGAGCGCCCAAGCCTTTGCCCGGCTGCATGAACCGTACGCATATGTTGTAGGTTTTGAAAGCCTGCGGCACGCGCAGCCATGTTCATGAGCACGAGATGCGAAGGGCTTGCGTCGCCCAACTGTTTGGACAGAGAGCGCACAAAGCCAGTCAGGTCGTCCGAATATAGCGGCAATTGAAGTTTAGGCATGGGTCATCCAAATCGAGCGCCAGTGCTGGATCGTCGGTCGCTGGCTTGACGAAACGGCGCTCTCATCTGAGTGAATGGGTGCTATGCCGTTAGATCTTTATGGCAGGTTTAGCTCTCCGAAAGGAGCAGCGACGCCTCGGTGTCTGCCGACCGTGATTGAGGCATAACAATATTTGCGACCTTAGCCAAGGCGGCATTCTGACGTTTATCACCTTCATAACTGTCGCTGTCATCCATCCCGTCCCGGTTCGTTCTGATCGCTCGAGAATATTGCGATCTTGTTGCCGTGAGGGTCGCGCAAGTATGCAACGAAGAAGTTTGGCCCATAAAGCTCTCGGAAGCCCGGTGCACCCTCGTCCGATCCGCCAGCCTCAACAGCGGCGGAATGAAGGTCGCGAACCTGTTGTTGATTGCGTGCCTCAAACGCAATCATTGTCCCGTTTCCAGCCGAAGCCTGCGACCCATCGAATGGGGATTTGACATAGAACTCAGGTAGGTTTGGTGTTTGTCCTGGTTTCGCAGGTAGCGCATAGCTCAGATCACCATGATAGTACTCCAGCCGATATCCCAGATCTGGCAGGAAGGCCGAATAAAAGCGTTCCGCAAGCCTTATGTCGTCTGCGCCAACGGTAATGTATGCGATCATTGTTTGGGTTCCTTAACAGGGCATCAGTGTTTCTAACCGAATTTTGTCACACCGTCCTCTGTGCCTGCCAATTTTTGCCTAGAGTAACCAGTATCGCCGGGCATGTTCAGCTTTGGATTCTTCGATTGTCATGCGCTTTTCCCACGTTCGGGTCACCGAAGCGGGATGGTGGGACCGCTCCGACTCACGCCAGCTTCTGACGCAAAGCAAAGTTGCGCCACCTGCAAGGGCGGCGCTGAAGCCAAACATGGTACCCCATGAAAAACCTGCCGCCACTCCAGCCAGCACCGCTCCAAACGCACCTACGCCATCCAATATCGCGAACGCGAAACCCAGCGTGGTGCTTTCACTGCGATCCGAATGATCAACAGCCGCTGCAAGCATCACTGGCCGAACTGCATCCAACGACGCGACCCCAAGCGTCATCATGGCGATCATGATCCAGAACGGAGGTTCGAACATCAGTGTGCCAATCGCCAGGGCTGCAAGCCCATTTCCGATTGCAAGTATCGGCAAGCGGCCGAACCTGTCGGAAATTGATCCAACCCACGGCTGAGCCAGCGCACCGGCTAAGAGAATGGTCGCAAAGGCGATCCCGATGGGTCCCGGTGCGAATCTGTGAGCTGTCACCAGATAGAGCGGTATCATGCTCAACAATCCGATCAGTACCATGTTGTAGAGCGAAGCTGTCGTGACGATGCGCAATCCGTTTCGGCTCCGCCAAGCCCGCATCAGCTCCAACATGTCTTGTCGGTTCACGCGCGGACTTTCGGCAGTAGGAATTGCCTGAACCACCCTTAGGAAGCAAAAACCGACAAAGACCGTCGGCAGCACCGAAACAACCAGAGCCCCACGCCAATCCACGAACGAAAGAAGCAATCCGGCCGATATTGGCGCCAAAACTTCGGCGAACGAGCCGCCAACCGCATGTATGCCCAAGGCACTGGCGCGATTGCGCCTGTTGGCGTTCGTTAGCACACCAGTTGCAATCGGATGCCAAGCGGCGTTTCCCATTCCCGCAATCGCCAAAAGCAAGGCCAGGCTCCAATACCCCGAAGCCAGTGCCGCAAGCCCATAGCCAAAGGCAACCCAGAAGAAGGTGGTGACAAGAAGGCGTCCTCGGTCAGAGACACGATCCGCAATCAGACCTGCAGGCACATAGGCCAGTGCACCGCCAACGGTGAACAGTGAAAAAAGCAATCCGACCTCAGCCGGCGAAAGGTTCATTGTTAGGCCAGCAGCGGGCACAATCAGCCACAGGGTCGCAATTGGCCAGTCGTTCGCGAAGTGGCCCACGGCGAACCATGCCATCAAGGTTCGTTTGGTCACATTAGGTTTCCGTCCAGAGCGTCACATCGGACCCAATGCCCGATGGCTTGGCGTTGTCTAGCCAATGGTGATATGTCTGTCTGTCGAAAGAGAGGCAATTATCATCGAGGATTCGTCATTGTCGGATGCCCTATCAAGACGGTCAGTTCGACCCAGATATTTGGGGGAGACAATCAAGCCAGCGTCAGGCGAAAGCTACGACTGGCATTGTCACGATTTCGGTCAACTCATCTCTGCGGCTTCGGGCTCGATGTACGTGGGCACACCCGACCGAGTTCTGCTCCTGAGCCCGGCCATGGCGATTTGGATTCCCCCCGACCAACAGCACTGGATGCGCTACGGGTCGAACAACGTCATGCATTACGTCGATGTCAATCGCGACGAGGCCAAGCAACTTGGGCCCAACTGCCGAGTTGTGGCCATGACGCCGCTTTTGGATGCATTGTTTGTTGCCGCAATGCCCGAGGTCACAAATACGCGCACCTACGATCACAACACTGCCCTGCACACCCTTCTAAGGCACGAGCTGCTCGCAGCGAAGGACGTACCGCTCAGTCTGGTTTTGCCGAAAGACGCGCGACTTCAGCGGCCTGCTCAAGCTGCCCTTGACGACCCTGGCAACGTTCGTTCGGTGGAAGCATGGTTGTCAGATGTGCCTGCCAGTCGAAAGACCATTGAACGCCTTTTTGTTGCAGAAACGGGCATGCCGCCGTCAAAATGGTTGCGGCACGTGCGGGTTCTTCATGCCGTCTCGCTGCTTGCATCGGGTGCCAGCGCAACCTCGGTAGCGTTCGACATGGGATACGAGTCGACAAGCGCGTTCAGCTATATGTTCCGACAAACGCTTGGCGTAAGTCCAAGAGCGGTTCAAAAAGACAGATTTCTCGTGCCAAATACGGTCAGGTGATTGCGGCCCTTTGCAGACATCAATGATTGTTTGCACCGCCGCATCGCAGCGTTCCTCAAGCAGACGTTGGATTTGCTTGGTATCATTGTTTTAGGCTCAAGAAACCGGCCATTTGTTATACGTACAATTCATCTCACGCCTTAGACTGAATACAGGACGTCACGGAAGTGGACTACTATTGAAGCACAGCAACGAGTTAATCAGGGCGCTTTGGACATCACGTCCCGTCTTTGCCTTGAGACAGCTCGATACTGCGACTATGAGCAGCCTGCGCAGTCCTTAGAAGGAGCGGGAACACCCCTTTATCAAGGGACATTAACTCATGCAGGCCGGCTTCAGTTGTTCCATTTGGCGACGTAACCTGATTTCGAAGTTCGGCAGGTGAGTTTGTGCTGAGCCGCATCAAATCCCCGCTCCCAGAAACCATTGCAGATGCCAGTTTGGCCGAAACTTCTTGAGCCAAACCCAATTCTCTCCCGGCTTCTGCCAATGCCTCTGTCATCGCGAACACATAGGCCGGGCCGCTTCCAGAAATCGCGGTTACAGCGTGAAGCATGGCCTCATCATCGAGGACCACGGTCTCTCCAACTGCCTGCATCAGTTGTATTGCGAGATCCATATGACTGACGGTAGTGCAGGCATTGCCGACAAGGGCGGTAATGCTAGAACCAACAGCTGCTGGTGTGTTTGGCATTGTGCGTACAATTGGCGTCTGCGGACCCAGCAACTCTTCATATGTCGAAATCAAAGTGCCAGCGGCAACCGATACGAAAAGAGTTTGCCCGGACCCAAATGAGTTCAGGTCCGACAAAGCAGAAGTCATGACCTGAGGCTTCGTCGCAACTACCGCAACAGCAGGCGGCTCATCTGGTTGTTGGTTCAAGCGCAGACCACGTCCCGCAAGGCCCTCCAGCCAGTCTGATGGACGCGGGTCCAGGACGATGATCTGTTCGGGCTCCAACCCGGCATTGAGCCATCCGTTTAATAGAGCGGATCCCATCTCGCCGCACCCCAAAAGCAACAAGCCACGATCACCGACCTCTAACCGGCACTGACCTTCTGGGCGCACGACTTGTTCCATACAATCAGCTCGCAACCTTAAGGGTGCTTCGTTGCACAAGTTCTTTGTAGAGCTCGCGTAATCGGCGGGTCATCGGACCAGCGCCTTCATGCTCCCCGATCTGTTTTCCATCTATGGACGCAACGGGGGTTTGCGCTCCGAAAGTCCCGGTCAGAAAGGCCTCGTCAGCTCCGTAGGCTTCATAAAGCGAATAGTTCTTCTCTAATACCGGGATGTCGTTTGCCCGGCACAGGTCTATGACCTTCTGGCGGGTCACTCCGTTCATGCAGTAATCGCCTGTGGAGGTCCAAACCTCACCTCGGCGCACGATGAAGAAGTTGCACGCATTTGTGGTGTTCACAAACCCATGCGGGTCCAGCATCAGGGCTTCGTCAGCGCCAGCCTGTTCTGCCTGTAGGCACGCAATAACGCAGTTCAGCTTTGAATGACTGTTGTACTTGGCGTCCTGACTCATCGGCAGACCGCGTACCTGGGGCACTGTGGCCAGGCGAATACCCTGGCTCATCAGGCTGTCCACTGGCTTCGAGTGTTCCACAATCGCAACCACCGTGGGCCCAGAGCGAGACAGTCCCGGGTGCTGAAACGGCTTGTCCTTTGGCCCGCGGGTCACCATGAACCGGCAATGCACGTCAGTTGTCATTCCATTGGCTCTGGCCGTGTCATTCAGTGCCTGCAGGACTTCGTCTTTCGTCATGCCGACGTCAATAGAGACGGCTTTGCAGCTGTTGAAGAATCGATCCATGTGTTCGTCAAAGAACGCCCATGTGCCGTTGTAGAGTCGCAAGCCCTCCCACATTCCATCGCCCAGCATGAAACCGGAGTCGTAGACAGACACCATCGCTTCGCTGCGCGGGATGATCTTGCCGTTGAGAAAGATCTTGATGTCTCGATTGCGCGCGTCTTCCTGCGCGTCATGTGTGGAATGGCTTAGAGTTTGCTCGCTCATGTCATGACTCTTGCGTGGACGTTGCGTTGAAGAGGCGCAGAGGCGGCGACCGCCGCCTCTGTTGTGGGTTTAGTTGATCAATCCGGCTTCGCGGAAATAGCGCTCGGCGCCCGGATGCATCGGTGCCGACAAACCGTTTACCACCATTTCCTCTTTCTTGAGATTGGCAAAGGCCGGGTGGAATGATTTGAAGGCATCAAAGTTGTCAAAGACTGCCTTGACCATCACATAGACGGTTTCCTCAGGTACATCTGAAGACGTCACGAACGTAGACGGTAGACCGAAGGACGGCACATCTCCATCTACTCCGCGGTATAGGCCACCGGGGATGGTTACGTTCCCATAGTATGGCTTACTTTCGACCAGCGCCTGAACAGCATCACCTTCGACAGGAATGATGTTGATGTCGCAAGTTGTGGCGGCCTCCAGCACGTTGGCGACTGGATTGCCAGCAACCATCAGAAAGGCCTCGATGGTGTTGTCGCATAGCGCTGCTGATTGTTCTGCTGACTTAAGCTCGGTCACCAAACCAAAGTGATCCATCTCCCAGCCCATCGCGTCTACGAGGACTTCAGCTGTGCCACGCGTTCCGGAGCCAGGATTGCCCAAGTTGATGGTCCGTCCGCCAAGATCATCCAAAGACTCAATACCGGTGTCTTTGCGAGCGGCGATGATGACTGTGTCAGGATGCAGTGAGAACAGGCTGCGGAGTTCGCCGTCCGGGCCATCCTCTTCGAACAGGCTGGTCCCGTTCAGAGCGTGGAACTGCCAGTCGGACTGAACAATGCCCATTTCCAGTTCGCCCTCGCGCATGGTGCGCAGGTTATAGACCGATCCGCCGGTGCTCTCGACCGAACAGCGAATACCATGCTCTTTCCGGCCCTGATTAACAAGCCGGCAGATACCGCCACCGACCGCATAGTAAATGCCGGTGACACCACCGGTACCGATCGTCAGAAACTCTTCTGCTTTCGCCGGTGCACCTGCCAGCAGCGCGATCGTACTGAATGCTGCAAGCCCGGTATGAATTCTCCTTTTCAGGATGCCGTTCGACAACATGAATAACTCCCTTTTCACCTGTTGCGTCACCGCGGTTGCAAACCGGGTGATCATCTCTTGCCGATGGAGTGGGCAATCGCAGCCAAGGTTCGGAGCTTTTCGAATCCCCACCTGCCGAAACGGTACAACAAAATTCCCATATTGTCGACAATTTATACGATTGTCGACATTCTTGAAGTGGCCGGCTACCTTGAGAGCGGTCTGCAGCAGTCGACCATTGGACCGAATTGGAAGTTCAGCTGCGATCATTTTTCTGGCTATCTTGGCCTAACGACGTAATCTCGCCTTCCATCCATTGGAAATTCCATCAACAGGATCGAAATGACACAGCAAGCATCCTCATCGGAGAAATCCGGCGACACATTGAAAGACAGAACGCTGGAGCGACTCCAGAAACTGATCTTGACCGGGGATCTGGAGCCTGGCGCAAAACTGCTTGAAACTCAGGTTGCTGCTCAGCTGGATGTCAGCCGCGCCACACTGCGCGAAGCGATGGTTCAATTGAGCGAAATCGGCCTTCTTGTTTACATCCCGTTCCGCGGAACTTTCCTTCGTACACTGGATCCAATTGATCTTAATGAAATCTATTCGTTTCGAACGGGGCTTGAGAAGATGGCGTTTCAGTTCTGCTGGGACAAACGAGACCTGATTAGCCTCGCCGACCTGCAAATGCGCAACAACAGGTTATGCGATTGCATCTCGAATAATGATCCCTACGGCGCGATCATGGCGGAAATGCACCTCCACTCTTGGTGCTATGAACTTTCGGGACACACCCTTCTGCTGCAAAGCTGGGAACGCCTGAAACCCAACCTCCAGTTTTACTTTGCCATGCATCAGAAGGCGCATGGGCGTGGCGGGCCACTTCGGGAATCCCATGACAAATACATTGAACTCGCCAATGGTGAGAATTTAGATGACATGCTCGCTCACCTTGAAGATCACATGCGGCAAGGCTTGAAAAACACAATGAAGTTTCTGAATGAGCGAAACGTGTTGTGAAATGGTTCGAACTGACAATCAAAAACGAAATTGGCGGGGTTTGCAGCCAACGAGTTTATACAGATAAAGCGGCCCAAAAGGGACCTTCAGAGTGGTTTTGTGATGCTGTGGTCGCAACCCGCATAGCCGCCGATCGCTGCAATTGCACAATTTATGACTCGAAAAACGTCAGGACCGCTGAAACTGCAAATTTCAAGTTGTCTGCATCTAAATGGACACCGTGGCGTCTGGACACGTAATATCGTCAGGGTTGAGATCGACTAGGACGCAGCGGGAAAAGGTGCTTACGATGACTTTGAGAGAAACTTCTGTAAACGTTCATTACAAAGTCGGCAAATGGTTGCCTTCGGATCAAGATGTGCTGGACGCTTGGTCTGCGAAAATCGCAACCAAGGCCGAGCAAGACACCAGCCCGCTTTTGCCATCTGTACAACGGCTCAAGACCCTGATCGAGACGGATGCGAAGGCTTATATGTTCTTTTCGCAGATGTTTCAGGAGGTCCCTGAGAGCAAGCAATCCACACCTACAGGCAAGCCGCAGGTGCGCGACTATGAACACATGCTTCGGCTGTTTAACACGATCATGACGCACGCGCCCGAATTTAATGAAAGCGGTCTAGTCGGATTTCCGTTCAATGCGATCCTCGATTGGTCAATGGCCAATGTCGGCGGCTGGGCCGGGTTTCTGGATGACAAGATTGATGCGTGCCTGCGCGACATGCTGAATGAATGGGCAGTCTATTTGCAATCACCGGAAAGCAGATCGGTTTTGACTGATGATTCCAAAACCGGGTGGTTCGGGGCAGCTGCGCAAAAAGCGATGCCCACCTTCAAAGAGGATTTCATTTGCGACCCGTCGCTCCCTCACTTTGGATTCAAATCCTGGGACGATTTCTTTACGCGCCAGTTTCGCGACGGGATTCGACCCATTGCTGCGCCCAACGATTATGCGGTTGTCGTTAACGCCTGCGAGTCCGCGCCCTATCGTGTCGCCCGAGAGGTAAAGCTGCGCGATCAGTTCTGGATCAAAGCGCAACCTTACGCGTTGCAATTCATGCTGGATAACGATCCGCTGGTTGATCACTTCGACTCGGCCACAGTGTACCAGGCATTCCTGAGCGCGCTCAGCTATCATCGCTGGCATGCCCCGGTTTCGGGCCGGGTCGTCAAAACCCGTCGGATCGAAGGAACCTATTACTCGGAAATCATGCCGGAAGGACTGGACCCTGCTGGTCCAAATGCCTCGCAGGGTTATATTGCCGAGGTTGCCACGCGCGCGTTGATATTCATTGAGGCGGACAATCCTGATATCGGCCTCATGTGTTTTGTCGGCATCGGCATGGCCGAAGTTTCAACTTGTGACATCACCGTTTACGAAGGCCAGCACGTCACCAAAGGTGACGAGATCGGCATGTTCCATTTTGGCGGTTCAACGCATTGCCTGGTCTTTCAGTCAGACGTTGATATCGAGTTTGATCTGCACGGGCAGGAGCCGGGACTCGACAGCACAAACATCCTGGTCAACCAACGGATTGCGACGGTTGGACCGCGCAAATAATCCTGATCGTTCAACCCGAAAACACCTCAGGCAGCTGCCCGTCGACCAACATCCACAAGGCAACGCCTGCCAGCAGCATCAGACCCGCGGCAACCAATGCCTCGGCCCGGTCAAACGCGGTGGCTGAATCTGCGGCAGTCCGGCGCGCCCAGTAGAATACGGGCAATCCGGCCGCATAGATAATGGCGCCCGCCAGCATGAACTGGATGCCCGCCGCGTAGACCAGCCACAGGCCGAAGCCGGTCGCGAGCAAGCTGGTAGTCAAGGCCGTATTCCTGCCGAGCTTTGCGGTACGCGGGTATTCGCCCGACCAGATCACTTTCCAAAGAAAAACTGCAGAGCCTATGTATGCCGGCAAAATAACCACGCCTGTGATCGATAGCATCAAGTTCCATGCGTTATCGGCAAAATAGACAACGATGATGGCCGCTTGCATGATAACGGTTGAAATAATAAGCGAATTCGACGCGATATCGGCCTGATTGGTTTTGGCAAAGAACTTCGGAAAAGTCCCGTCCTTTGCACAGACCCACGGCAACTGCGCCACAATCAGCGTCCAAACCAGCCAGGAGCTGAGCAAGGCGATGATTACACCAACATTAATAAAAACCTCGCCCCAATAGCCGACGAGCGACATCATGATGCCCGCAGTGGAGGGTGGGGCCAGCGCTGCAAGCTCACCCTGGGACATCACGCCAAATGGCACGACAGAGATGAGAACAAAGATGACCGTCACGATGAAGTAGCCAAGGATCGTTGCCCGGCTGACGGTTTTGGCGTCGGACTGATCGGACATCACAACGGCGCATTCGATGCCGATATACATCCAGAGCGTGACAAGCATCGTGCTTTTGATCTGGTCGAGAAGACTGCCCAAGGGTTTGTCGGCATGTTGAGTGTCCAGAGTATTCCCCCAGAGATCCGCCGTGATAAGTCCCTTACCAAACGAGAAGAAAACCACCACTGCCAAGAACACAAGAACCGGCAGGAATTTAGCCACGGTCCCGATACTGTTCAGAAGCGATGCACTCTTCACGCCACGCATGACGAGAAAACACAGACACCAAATGATCAGGGATGAACCCAGCGTAGCCTGCCAGGTATTCCCGTCCTGAAAGTAAGGCGGGAAAAAGTAATTCAGGGCGTCCATCAGCAGAACAGCATAGCTGACATTTCCGAATGCGACGGACAGCCAATAACCCCAGGCAATCAGAAAACCGGCGAGCCTGCCGAAGCCAGCGCGTGCGTACATGTAGATACCCGAGGTCATCTCCGGGTGGATATCGGCCAGAACCTGAAAGCTTCGCGTGACAAAGAAGATACCCAGACCGCTGATGAGCCAAGCAATGAGAACCGCACCCAGCGCGGCCTGTTCGGCCATGTTCTGCGGAATGTTGAAAACTCCGCCACCAAACATCGCGCTGACGACCAGCAAAGTCATGGCGAACAGACCAAGCTTCTTGGGAGCAGATGTCGGTTGACTATCTCCTTCCGATGCTTCCGAAACCCGGTTAGATTGCACTGCCATAAGTTCTATTGTCCGATCGGTTTCTAAACATTACTTCCCGCCTAAGTTACATAACCGTCGGAGTTTGTGTTCCATTTTTTGCTGCAATGCTTGAATGGTTCTTTGGTTGATTTTTTAGCGCCCGAACCAAACGAACTAGGTTCTACGATTTTTCTAGGAGACCTCAAGTAGCATCCAAGTTCGAAAGCTTGAATTATCGGAAGTCTACCTCATGGCTTATTGCAATTGACTAACGGCCCAAAGCCGACCATGAGCATGACAGCCGAATGCTGCGCCTGCAGTCCGCATTGTAGACCTTCGCTGCAGGAGCCGGACAATCTGCACCGGGCCCTGAATGTCGAGCCCGACCGTCTGAGGGACGTCCTGTGCTGGCGCGACGAGCGCTATGTCGACAGGAACCTGGTGCTGCGCTACGACGGCAAGCGGATAACGCTTGAAGAGAACGATCTCACCCGTGGCCTCGTTGGCAAATATGTGGGCAGCTATGAATACCAGAACGGTACGCTGGAATTCCGGTCAAAGAGCGTTCCACTGCCCTACTCTGCTTACGACAAAGATCAACGTGTGAGCCACGCGGCGATCATCGGGAACAAGCGACTGAGCGCAGTGCTGGAGCACATCAAGCAAGAGCAGGATAAAGCACCACCCAAGAAGCGCCGCGTCGGCACTCAGGCCACACACTACAAACCGACAGGTCGGCGCAACAATGCTGGAACTCAAGGTTTGCGAAAGCAGCGAAAGAAAAGCGTGCAGCCAGACAGGGCTCCGATGTTTGAGGTCTCCACCCTGTCAGGCTGCACTACCGTTCCGCGGCAACTGGGACATTTCTACTTTGTAGACCAAGTGACATTTCAACTTGGTTGCAACATATCGCTCACACAATCAGCCCATTGCGTTCTTCCGCCGGATAGCTGATAAGCCGAACAGTTTTGGGGATCGGTTTCGGCCGATCAGCGATTGCGGGACCTCGGGTGCAGGTCCCGTCATTGCCATTTTACAGACCGTGGAAAGGACAGACGATACTCTTGCAGTCTTCATCCATCCAGCCCAAGCTTGGAATGGCACCGCGACGCACGCACAGATCATGGGCTGCGGCGATTCCGTCGATCGCGCGATAACGCGCCAGATCCATGTCCAGTAATCTGGCTTTGACTGGCGCGACGTCCGCGCGCCATCTGGATATCCCCGCCACGCCCCACGGCAAGAGTTTCCTGCCCACGCTAGGAGAGAAACAGTGACTGTATCGACATTGGACGATCAAAAGGAAACGGTCAGAACCGACCACCTTCCGGTTGCGGCGCATGCCGCACGTTTTCCGCGCAACCCCGGTGTGCCGCTGGATCTGGACTGGGTGTCCTCGGTTCAGGCCAACACCTCGGCCATTGAACGCCGGGCGGCGTCTTTGACGGCGCGGCGCAGCGTGAAGAAAGACTATCAGGCGGCCTGGCTGCTGCGGGCGATTACCCTGATGGATCTGACCACGCTGAACGGTGACGATACCAAGGGCAAGGTCCGGCGGCTGTGTGCCAAGGCGCGCCGTCCGCTGAAGCAGGAGCTGGTCGAGGCGTTGGGCATCGAAAGCCTGAACCTGACCACCGGTGCGGTCTGTGTCTATCACGACATGGTCGAAACCGCCGTCGAGGCGCTGGAGGGCACGGGTATCCCGGTTGCCGCGGTCTCGACCGGTTTTCCGGATGCGCTCAGCCCGTTTCACCTGCGGGTGAAAGAGATTGAGGAATCGGTCAGCGCCGGTGCCAGCGAGATCGACATCGTGATCTCGCGCCGTCATGTGCTGACCGGCGACTGGCAGGCGCTTTATGACGAGATGCGCGCCTATCGCGACGCCTGCGGCGATGCCCATGTCAAGGCGATCATCTCGACCGGTCAGTTGGGGTCGTTGCGCAATGTGGCGCGGGCCAGCCATGTGTGCATGATGGCGGGGGCCGATTTCATCAAGACCTCGACCGGCAAGGAAAGCGTCAACGCCACGCTGCCGGTCAGCCTGACCATGGTCCGCACCACCCGCGAATACGAAGAGCGGACCGGATACAAGATCGGCTTCAAACCGGCAGGTGGTATCTCCATGGCCAAGGACGCGCTGATCTATCTTTCGATGATGAAGGAAGAGCGCGGCAATGACTGGCTCGAGCCCGACCTGTTCCGGTTTGGCGCTTCCAGCCTGCTGGGCGATATCGAACGCCAGCTTGAGCACCACGTAACGGGCCGCTACTCGGCCGCCTTCCGGCACGGCATCAGCTAAGGGGGCTGACATGACAATTGCAGAGATTTTCAAGACCATGGATTATGGCCCCGCACCCGAAAGCGCCGAGCTTGCAAACAAATGGCTGGACAATCACGGCCGCAATTTCGGCCTGTTCATCAATGGTGCCTTCACCAAACCGGGCAAATCAAAGTTCGACAGCCTGTCGCCAGCGGATGGCCAGACTTTGGCGTCGCTGACCGAGGCGACCAAAAAGGATGTGGATCAGGCCGTCAGCGCGGCCTCGGCGGCGCAGAAGGGCTGGGCCAAAATGGGCGGCGCGGCGCGGGCGCGTTACCTGTATGCCATTGCCCGGCTGATCCAGAAACATGCGCGCCTGTTCGCGGTTCTGGAAAGCATGGATAACGGCAAGCCGATCCGGGAATCGCGCGACGCGGACATCCCCACCGCCGCCCGCCATTTCTATCACCATGCCGGTTGGGCGCAGCTGATGGAAAAGGAACTGCCCGATCATGAACCCGTCGGCGTTGCCGGTCAGGTCATCCCGTGGAACTTCCCCTTCCTGATGCTGGCGTGGAAAATCGCGCCCGCTTTGGCGATGGGAAACACCGTCGTGCTGAAACCTGCGGAATACACCTCGCTCACAGCGCTTCTGTTTGCCGATATCTGCGTTGAGGCCGGCCTGCCCGCAGGTGTCGTGAACATCGTCACCGGGCACGGCCCGGTCGGTGCGATGATCGCCGGTCACAAGGATGTGGCCAAGGTGGCCTTTACCGGCTCGACCCGCGTGGGCCGCATTCTGCGCGAACAGACCGCCGGTTCCGGCAAGAAACTGACGCTGGAGCTGGGCGGCAAATCCCCCTTCATCGTCTTTGACGACGCCGATATCGACAGCGCGGTCGAAGGGATTGTGGATGCGATCTGGTTCAATCAGGGGCAGGTCTGCTGCGCCGGGTCGCGCCTGCTGGTGCATGAATCCATCGCCGACAAGTTCCACGACCGGATCAGGCTGCGCATGCAAAGCCTGCGCGTCGGCGACCCGCTGGACAAATCCATCGACGTCGGCTGCATCGTCGATCCCATCCAGCACAAGCAGGTCACCCGCATGGTCGAGTTGGGTGTCGAGGAAGGCGCGACGCTTTATCAGGCCGATGCCGCTTTGCCCGAAAATGGCTGCTATTACCCGCCCACCCTGCTGACCGGTGTCGAAGCCGGGGCAACGCTGGCGCAAGAGGAAATCTTTGGCCCGGTTCTGGTCACCATGACCTTCCGCACGCCTGCCGAGGCGGTGCAACTGGCCAACAACACCAAATACGGTCTGGCGGCCAGCATCTGGACCGAGAACATCAACCTCGCCCTTGGTGTCGCGCCGCAGATCAAGGCCGGCGTGATCTGGGTCAACTGCACCAACCAGTTCGACGCTGCCGCAGGCTTTGGCGGGTATCGCGAAAGCGGTTTTGGCCGCGAAGGCGGGCGCGAGGGGCTGTATGAATACGTCAAACCCAAACACCTCAAATCGCTGAAAGACGCGGCCCCCATCAAACCGGCTGAGGTGAAAGAAACCGGCCTTGGCGGTCTGGGCAGCATCGACCGCACCGCCAAGATGTATGTCGGCGGCAAACAGGCGCGGCCCGACAGCGGTTATTCGCAGCCTGTCGTGTCACCCAAGGGCAAGCTGATCGGCCATGTGGGGCTGGGCAACCGCAAGGACATCCGCAACGCGGTCGAGGCCGCGACCGGTGCGGCGGGGGGCTGGGCCAAAGCCTCGGGGCACAACAAGGCGCAGATCCTCTACTATATCGGTGAAAACCTGGCCGCCCGCGCGGAAGAGTTCGAAGCCCGCCTGCGTCAGATGACCGGCGCTTCGGCCAAGACCGCAGCGGCCGAGGTTGAAACCGCGATCGACCGGCTGTTCACCTATGCCGCCTGGGCCGACAAATATGACGGTCAGGTGCATTCGGTGCCCGTACGCGGCGTCACCGTTGCCATGAAGGAACCGGTGGGTGTCATGGGCATCGCCTGCCCGGACGAGGCGCCGCTGCTGGGCTTTGTCTCGCTGGTGGCCCCGGCGATTGCCATGGGCAACGCGGTTGTTGCCGTCCCGTCCGAGGTCTACCCGCTGGCCGCGACCGACTTGTATCAGGTGTTCGATACCTCGGACCTGCCGGGCGGTGTGGTCAACATCGTCACCGGCGGCAAGGACGAGCTGACCAAGACGCTCGCCGATCACTACGGGATCGACGGCGTCTGGTACCACGGCACTGGCGAAGGGTCGGCGATGGTCGAAAAGGCCTCGGCGGCGAACCTCAAACGCACCTGGGTGAATTATGGCAAGGCGATCGACTGGTTCGACGCGGTCCAGGCCGAGGGTGAGGAATTTCTGCGTCAGGCGACCGAGGTCAAAAACGTCTGGATTCCATACGGCGAGTAAAGGGATTTGGCGGAACAGGGCCGCATCCGGATGGCCCCGGCGACGTAACCGGGGCCGGGCCGCAGAGCAGCGATGATGTGCTGCCCTCGGGCTGAGGGTCAGGCGATGGATTTCGCCGCTGCCAGCAGACCGTGATGCAGGGACGCGGCTGAGGAGCGGGGGGCGATGACAGCCATGCGATCTTCTGCCAGCCGCCACAGGAACACGCCCAGATGTTCCGCCGTGGTGCGGATCGCAGCGCCGGTGTCCATCGTCCGGACCGGGGCGTTGGTCAGCCGTTCGAACAGGTCGCACAGCGCCGCGCCTTGCACGTCGAACCGGCACCAGCCGTCGGTCTGTTCGACCACCGACGCAGTGTCGCCGAGGATCTGTTTCAACTCGGACGCCAGCAATTCGTGGCTGCCCTGCGGGGCGGTGACCATCCACTGATCCGGACCGGTCCAGAATGCGGCAAAGGGTGCGGCCTCGGAGGATTGACCGACGCCGGGCAAAGTCAGACCGATCTTGCCAGCCAGCGCCTTTTGCACCGCACCTGCCTGTTCGTTGCGCGCCGCAACCGAGGCCAGCGCCTGATCCACGACCTCGGTGATCGTGATCGTGCCGATGGTGTCGGTGCGTGGCGTGTCGCTGCCCAGCGGGGTGATGGGTTTTATGTTATGCACGAAGCTTCTCCCCTTCCGGGTCCAGGAAATGAGCGCTGACGATCTCGACCAGGATCTCCTGCCCTTCCAGCGGGTTGACCAGACGCAGGGATTCGCCCATGCGGTCGAACCCGCCTTTGACAAAGCCCAGCCCGATCGAGCTGTGCAGGATCGGTGAATAAGCCGCCGAGGTGACATAGCCCTGATCATGGGCCGCATCGACCGGCCCGGTGGCGTTCATCAGATGCCCGCCCGCAGCGATGGTATCCTTGGCATCCACCGGCCTCAGGCCCACCAGCGCCAGCGCGTCCGGCGTGTTCAGCCCTTCGCGTTCGGACAAGGTGTTGCCGATACAATCCTTTTTCTTCGACACCATCCGGCCAAGACCCAGGTTCAGCGCCGTGGTGGTGCCGTTCAACTCGTTGCCCGTGGCGTGGCCCTTTTCGATCCGCATGACGCCCAGGGCCTCGGTGCCATAGGGTACAACGTCGAACTCTTCACCCGCTTCCATCAGCGCGCGCATCAGCCCGTCGCCGTTCCGTGTGGGCACCGCGATCTCATAGGCCAGCTCGCCCGAGAACGAGATGCGGAACAGCCGCGCCCGCAGGCCGCCGCAGACGGTGATCTCGCCACAGGCCATGAAGGGAAACGCCTCGTTCGAGATGTCGAACTCGGGGTCCACGATCTTTTGCAACAGCTTGCGGCTATTGGGACCGGCCACGGCATATTGCGCCCAGGCCTCGGTGGTCGAGATCAGCTGCACATCCATGTCCGGGCACAGGCATTGGCGTACGAATTCCATGTTGCGATAGACCAGAACCGCGTTGGCGGTGGTAGTGGTCACGACAAAATGATCCTCGGCAAACCGGGCGGCGGTGCCGTCGTCATAGGCAATGCCATCCTCGCGCAGCATCAGCCCATAGCGCACCTTGCCCACGGGCAGTTTCCCAAACGCGTTGGCGTAGATCACGTTCAGGAAAGCCGCTGCATCCGCGCCCTGCACGTCGATCTTGCCCAGCGTGGTCACATCGCACACCCCGACCGAATTGCGGGTCTGCAGCACCTCACGGTCCACCGATTGCCGCCAATGGGATTCGCCCGTGCGCGGGAACCACTGCGCGCGCAGCCAATTGCCGACTTCGACAAATACCGCGCCCTGTTCCTCGGCCCATGTGTGGCTGGGCGTCAGGCGGGTCGGGTGGAACGCCTTGCCGACCGCGCGGCCGCCAAAGGCCCCCATCGCCACCGGCGTATAGGGTGGGCGAAAGATTGTCGTGCCGGTTTCCGGAATCGATTTGCCGGTCAGTTCCGCCATCGCCGCCAGCGCGCCAACGTTCGAGGTCTTGCCCTGATCGGTCGCCATGCCCAGCGTGGTATAGCGTTTCAGGTGCTCGACCGAGGTAAAGTTCTCCTGATGTGCCAGCTTGACGTCCTTGACGGTGACATCGTTCTGAAAGTCCAGCCACGCACGTTTTGCGCCTTGGACATGCCAGAAAGGGCTGATCGAAACCCGGGCATCCGTGGCAGCGGGCAGATCGGCGGGCGATGCGCTGATCCCCAGATCTGACAGTGAAGTCACAGCCGCCGCCGCGCCGCCCTGCAATGCCGCATCGGTGGTCAGCTCACCCTTGGCAGCGCCAGCGACGATCTGACCGACGGGCAGCCCCTGACCCGGAACAAAGGCGTGGATATCCGCGTTCCAGACCGGGCGGCCGCGCTGATGGCAGGTCAGGCCCAGGTTCGGGTTCCAGCCGCCGGACATCGCCAGCGCCTCGCAATGCAGATCGGTTGTATACCCTTTGTCTGTGCGCACCTGAACCGAGCTCAGCCCTAGACGGCCCGAAGTGTTGATAATCCGGGCTCCTTTCAGAACCTCGGTGCCCGCGACATCCGGCGCGTCGGGGCGGGTATCGACAATGGCCGGAACCTTGATGCCCTGCGCCATCAGATCGCGCGCCGTCTGATGCGCGTTGTCATTATTGGCAAAGACAACGACCGATTGCGCGGGCGTTGCGGCCCAGCGGTTGGCATAGGACCGCACCGCCCCGGCCAGCATGATGCCGGGCCGGTCGTTGTTTTCGAACGCGATGGGGCGTTCAATGGCCCCGGTCGCGATCAGCGCGCGCTTGGAGTAGATGCGCCACAGAGTCTGGCGCGGCTTGTCCGCCTTAGGCGCGATCAGGTGATCCGCGTTGCGCTCGACCGCGCCATAGATGCCATGGTCATAGGCCCCGAACACGGTCGTACGCGGCATTACACGCACGCTCTTCAGCGCCGCCAGTTCACCTAGCGCCTGCGCAACCCAGTCTGCGCCGGACATGTCCACCAGCGCGCCGGTCTCGGCAATCAGACGCCCGCCCATGCGGAAATCCTCATCCGCCAGAATGACCTGAGCCCCCGCCCGCCCTGCGGTCAGCGCCGCCGACAGACCCGCCGGACCCGCGCCAATGATCAGCAGATCGCAATGCAGGAACCCTTTGTCATAAAGGTCGGGATCATCCTCTCCGGTCAGGCTGCCCAGACCGGCGGCTTTGCGGATGATCGGCTCATACAGCTTTTCCCAGAACGCCTTGGGCCACATGAAGGTCTTGTAGTAAAACCCCGCCGTCAGGAAATTCGAGAACCGGTCGTTGATCGCCATGACATCGCGGTCCAGCGAGGGCCAGCGGTTCTGGGACTTGGCGCTCAGCCCGCCATAAAGCTCGGCCACGGTGGCGCGGGTGTTGGGCTCCTGCCGCCCGCCCGTGCGCAGTTCGACCAGCGCGTTGGGTTCTTCACTGCCCGATGTCAGCACCCCGCGCGGGCGGTGGTACTTGAAAGACCGGCCCATCAGGCGCACGCCGTTGGCCAGCAGAGCCGAGGCCAGCGTGTCGCCCCCGAACCCCTGATAGGATTTGCCGTCGAAGGTGAAGTTCAGGCTGGTATTGCGGTCGATCAGCCCGCCGGTCAGACGATTGCTTTGTGTCATTGCGCCGCCTTCCCTGCCGCCCTTGCCACATCCCGCGCCAGTTCGACCTTCAGAATTTCATGGGTCAGCGTGTTGCGCGTGACCACCAGCCACGAGCGGTCGCCCTGTTCGTGGAACCACAGCTCGCGATGTTCGCCCGCCGGGTTGTCGCGCAGATACAGGTAGTCGTGAAAGGCCTGCGCCGCATTGTCCGCCTGCCAGTCGGGACGGTTCAGAAGGCACGCATCGCCCAGATAGGTGAACTCCTGCGCGTCGCGCGGGCCAAGCAATGGATGGTCGATAATCATCGGATAAGCCCCCTAATGCAGGTTCGGTTGGGCGCCCTGCCCTTTTTCGTCGATCATGTGCCCGGTCATGAACCGGTCCAGCCGATAGGCCGTTGCCGTTTCATGCGGGCGGTCGGTTTTCAGCAAATGGGCAAAGCAATAGCCGGACGCGGGTGTCGCCTTGAAGCCGCCATAGCACCAACCTCCGTTGAAATAGAGCCCGTCTATGTGGGTCTTGTCGATAAAGGGCGAGCCATCCATCGACATATCCATCAGCCCGCCCCAGCTGCGCAGCAGGCGGGCGCGGCCCAGTGCGGGGATCAGTGCCATGCCGCTTTCGATCACGTCCTCGATCACCGGCAGGTTCCCGCGTTGGGCATAGGTGTTGTACATGTCGATGTCGCCGCCAAAGACCAGCCCGCCCTTGTCGGACTGGCTGCAATAGAAATGCCCCGCGCCATAGGTGATCACACCGTCGATGATGGGCTTCAGCCCCTCGGAAACAAAGGCCTGCAGAACGTGGCTTTCGATGGGCAGGCGCATCCCCGCCTTCTCCATCACGCGGCTGGAACTGCCTGCGACCGCCACGCCAACCTTCCCCGCCCCGATGAACCCGCGCGAGGTTTCAACCCCCAGAACCTTGCCGTTTTCGATGCGAAAGCCGTTCACTTCGCAGTTCTGGATGATGTCGACGCCACGCATGTCCGCGCCGCGCGCATAGCCCCAGGCCACCGCATCGTGTCGCACGGTGCCGCCCCGGCGATGCAGCAGACCCCCCTTGATCGGGAAGCGCGCGTCTTTGAAGTTCAGGAACGGATACATCGCGCGCACGCCTTCGGTATCCAGCAATTCGGCATCCGACCCGTTCAGGATCATCGCATTGCCCCGCCGCCGCGCCGCATCGCGCTGCGCGTCGGTGTGAACCAGATTCAGAATGCCGCGCTGGCTGACCATGGCGTTGTAATTGAAATCCTGTTCCAGGTTCTCCCACAGTTTTAGCGAGAACTCATAGAACGGCTCATTCCCGTCCAGCAGATAGTTCGAGCGGATGATCGTGGTGTTCCGCCCCACATTGCCGCCGCCGATCCAGCCTTTTTCCAACACCGCGATACGCACCGCGCCGAATTCCTTGGCCAGGTAATAGGCCGTTGCCAGACCATGCCCGCCGCCGCCCACGATGACATAGTCATACGCGTCCGCAGGCGCAGGGTCGCGCCATTGCGGGCCCCAGCCCTTGTGGCCGGTGACGGCCTCTTTGATCAGTCTCAGCACCGAAAATCGCATGAAGGCTCTCGCTTATTGTCTACGGCAACCTGAGCATTGCCCGCCGATCAATTCGCGCGTTATTTCGGACGAAAACCATCCTATATGCGACAGATTTGCCGGATATGGCCTTTGCGAGGGTCTGAGGCAGGGTTTTGGGTGTCCGAAAGGCCATCTGGAAGCCCTGACGGAGCGCTGGCATTCCGGACCTGTGCGTTCCTTATTCGGTTCAGCGTTTCAAGCGGTCTGATCCAGCCCGTTCACATTCAAATAGATGGCATAAAGCGAACTTGTGCCTGCAATGAACAGCCGGTTCAACTTGGCCCCGCCGAAGCAGACATTGCCCACCATTTCCGGGATATGCACCTTGCCGATCAGATCACCCTGGGGGTTCAGGCAGTGCACCCCGTCGGCGGCAGAGCTCCAGATCCGACCGGCCCGGTCGGGGCGGAAACCATCGAAAAGCCCGTTGGTGCATTCTGCGAACACCTCGCCGTTGCTCAGAGACTTGCCATCCGAGGACAGATCGAACCGCCGGATATGCGCCGGGCCGTCCGGGTCATGGGTGACCCCGGTGTCCGAGATGAACAGGCAGCTTTCGTCCGGCGAAAACGCCAGACCGTTGGGTTTCACGAAATCCGTGGCAACTGCCGTCACTTCAACCGTATCCGGATCGATGCGGTAGACATGGCAGGCGCCGATTTCGCTTTCGGCACGCTCGCCCTCGTAATCCATCATGATCCCGTAGGACGGATCGGTGAACCAGACCGAGCCATCGGATTTCACCACGACATCGTTGGGCGAATTCAGCCGCTTGTTCTGCCACGTATCGGCCAGAACGGTGATCGATCCGTCATGTTCGGTGCGGGTCACGCGGCGCGTCAGGTGTTCGCAGGATACAAGCCGCCCCTGCCGGTCCAGCGTATTGCCATTGGCATTGTTCGATGGCTGGCGGAAGACCGAGACCGAGCCGTCCGTGTCATCCCAGCGCATTAGGCGGTTGTTGGGAATGTCCGACCAGACCAGATACCTGCCAGCCGCAAACCAGGCTGGACCTTCGGACCAGCGCGCACCGGTCCACAGACGCTCGACCCGGGCATGGCCGATGAAACAGGCCTCGAACTCCTTTTCGATCACCTCGAACCCGGTTCCGTCCAGAATACCAAACATCCATCCGCTCCTTTATCTGCGGGTCTGACCGGGGCCCAGCCCGGTTGCGCCCGCCTGTTTCCCGGCAGATCGGGGTCGAGGCCCCGGATCGTCCGATGTCATATGCAAACTTGTTATCCTCAGGCCGTTCTAGCCCCGCAGCTCGGGCGGCAGCAGCGCGTCGGGCATGTTCTGATAGCTGACCGGCCGCAGCCAGCGGACAATACCCAGCGTCCCGACCGAGGTTGCCCGAACATCGGTGCTGGCCGGGTAAGGCCCGCCATGCATCATGGCCGAGCAGACCTCGACCCCCGTCGGGAAACCGTTGACCAGCAGACGACCGGCCTTTTCTTCGAGAACCGGCATCAGATCCTGCGCCAGCGCGGTATCGCCATCGTCCATGTGCAGGGTCAGGGTCAGCTGACCCTCCAACCCTTCGGCCAGAGCCTTCATCTGATCCGCGTCGTCGCAGCGCACAAGGATACCCGCTGCGCCGAAGACCTCATGCTGCAGTTTGGGGTCTGCCATCCACTCGGCGGCGCTGGCCTTGAACAGCGCGGGCATGGCCGAACGATTGCCGGTGGCCGCGCCGCAGGATGTGACCACGGTCATCAGGTCGCGGAAGGCGCGGACGCCCTGTTCGTAGGCGTCGTGAATGCCGTCGGTCAGCATCTTCTGCTCTGCCGTGTCATTCAGGGCCGCAACGCAGGCCGCTTCCAATGCGTCGGCCCCAGGCCCCTTAACCATAACCGCCACGCCGGGATTGGTGCAGAACTGCCCCGCGCCCATGGTCAGCGAGGCCGCCCAGCCCGTGCCGATCTTGGCCGCGCGTGCTGACATCGCCTGAGGCAGGCAGAACATCGGGTTGACGGAACCCAGCTCGCCATAAAACGGGATCGGCTGCGGGCGCGCATGGCACAGATCATAGAGCGCCCTGCCCCCGGCCAGCGATCCGGTGAAACCCACGGCGGTGATCTCGGGGTGCTGTGCAAGCGCCACGCCGACCTCGCGCCCCGACCCCTGCACCATCTGGAAGGTGCCCACAGGCATGCCGCATATCTCGATGGCCCTGGCGATGGCCTGCGCCACCAGTTCAGCCGTGCCCGCATGGGCACTGTGGCCCTTGACGATCACCGGACACCCTGCGGCCAAAGCCGAAGCGGTATCCCCGCCCGCCGTGGAAAAGGCGAGCGGGAAGTTCGACGCACCAAAGACGGCCACGGGGCCGATGGCTTTGTGCGTCAGGCGCAGATCAGGACGGGGGAGTGGCGTCCTGTCAGGAAGCGCGCCAACTCTGCGGATATCGAGATACCCGGTGTCTTCGATCAGATCGGCGAACATGCGCAGCTGGCCGGTGGTGCGGCCACGCTCACCCACCAGTCGCGCCTCGGGCAGACCCGTCTCGGCCATGCCGGTTCGGGTAATCTCATCGCCCAGCACATCCATCTGGTCTGAAATCGCGCGCAGGAACGCGGCGCGCTCGGCCCGCGATTTACCCGAATAGGCGCGGAAGTCTCGTCGGGCAGCGCGGCAGGCCGCATCCACCTGCGCGGCGGTGGCCTGAGCAAAGCTCTGCCCTCCAAGGTCGTCTGATGCGCGCAGGTTGTCGGACCCGACCCAGGTGCCATCGATCAGGTTTTGTCCAAGGATCATGTTATCTTCCCCAATTCAGGACCATCGGGTCCAGCGGTTTCAAAAGACCGATCAGCCGGTCGCGGATGGCCGGTTGCAACGGGTCGATCGGGTGACGGCAGAAATCCGAGGTGAACACGCCCCCTTCGACCATCGCGGCCTTGCAGGATTGCCAGCCGCATTGGCGGTTTTCATGGTTGATCACCATCGCCACACGGCCATAGGCGGCGGTCGCCTCGTCCACGCGGCCTGCCAGGTGGTGCGTGATCACCGGCTTGATCTGATCCACGATCATGCCCGAGGTCATTGACCCCGTGGCCCCCGCATCCAGATCGGCCAACAAGGTGATGCCTTCCTCGCCGTCAAAGGGCGCTTCAATCGCATCACCGCCTTCGGCGATCAGCGCGCGCAGCTTGTTGGCCGCCCGAGGGCATTCGATCTTGAACAGCTTCACCATTTCGATCTCTTGCGCCATGCGCACCAACAAGGGAACAGGCAGATCAACGCCTGACAAGGGTGCGTCCTGCACCATTATTGGGATACCGATCTCGCCTACGGCGGCAAACTGATCATAGGTCTGCTGCGCGTTCCCTTTCAGCAGCGCCCCATGATAGGGCGGCATCATCATCACGATGTCCGCGCCCAGATCTTTGGCGAATTTCGCCCGCTCCACCGCGATCTGGGTGGCAAAATGGCTGATCGTCACGATCATCGGCACACGGCCGGCGACATGCTCGAGGCTCAGCCGGGTCAGGATTGCGCGTTCCTCATCCGAGATCAGGAACTGTTCCGAGAAATTGGCGAGCACGCAGATGCCATCCGCGCCCTGATCGATCAGGCAATCCAGAACCCGTTTCATCCCCTCAAGATCAAGCGTTCCGTCCTCATGAAACGGCGTCGGCGCAACGGGCCAGATACCGGTATAGGTCATGGGTTACTCCGTAATTTCGAAATGTTTCAGGTGCTTGTCCGTGATCTCGATCCCCAGACCCGGCTTGTCATCATCCAGATCAAGGAAGCCGTCCAACGCCTCGGGGTCGCCTTCGAAGATGTAGTAGAACAGCTCATTCCCGACCTCGACGTCGAAGACGGGGAAGTATTCGCTGATCATGCAATTGGCGTTGGCCATGGTCAGGTGATAATTGTGCATCTGCCCCGCATGGGGGATGACGGGAACCTGAAACGCCTCGGCAATCGCGTTGATCTTTTGCGCCGCAGTGATGCCGCCCACCCGGTTGGTGTCGTATTGCAGGACTGAGACTGCCTTTTTCTCGATCAGGTCCTTGCAGCCGATGATCGAGAATTCATGCTCACCGCCCGAGATCGGGATGATGTTCATCGCATTCAGCTCGCGATAGCCTTCGACGTCATCGGCGATCACCGGCTCCTCAAGCCAGCGGGGTTCATATTTGACCAGCTTGGGCAGCATCCGCTTGGTGTAATCGAGGTTCCAGCCCATATAGCATTCGACCATCAGATCGACGTCATAGCCGATGACTTCACGCACGGCCTCGACCCGTTTGAGGTTTTTGCGCATCCCCGCCATGCCATCCTTGGGCCCCCAGCCGAACCGCATCTTGTAGGCGGAATAGCCGTTCTTTTGCGCCTCGGCGGCCTCGGCCTGCATCACGTCGATGGGGCCGGAATAGAGCTTGGAATAGTAGACCGGGATCTTCTCCTTGGTGCGCCCGCCCAACAGTTTGAACACTGGTTTCCCTGCCAGCTTGCCCATCAGGTCCCAGATGGCCAGATCAACCGCCGAGATCGCTATCATCCCGATCCCCTTGCGCCCCCAGGCATGGCTGCGGCGGTACATCTTTTCCCATAAGTAAGCGTAGTCGAACGGGTCCTCACCGATCACCAAGGGCGCAAACCATTCGTCGATGGCGGCTTTGACCACCGAGGGCGCAAGGGCCGCGTTGCCGATGCCGACGGTGCCATCTTCGGTCTCGATCTCGCATGTCAGCCATTGGTGAAAACGGAAGGACGACATCGCATCGCCCTTTTCATACAGTGCGTCCGAGGCATTGGTGCAGAAATTGCCGGTGGGCGGCACGGTCGGTCCGGTCCAGTTCCAGACGCGGGTGCGTACGGATTTGATCTTGGTCATCTTTGTCCTCTCAGTCCGCGCTGCGTTCGGCGCGATGTGTTTTCGCCATGCGCACCAGCAGATCGAACGCCTGCCGTGTCGCGCCCGGATCGGCCTTGTTCTGTCCGGCGATATCAAAAGCGGTGCCATGGGCAGGGGTAGCGACAGGAATGGGCAGCCCGCCCGCGACGGTCACACCGCGTTCGAACCCCATAAGCTTGATCGCGATCTGGCCCTGGTCGTGATACATGGTCACAACCGCATCGACCTCGCCCCGCTGCGCCTTTAGGAACACCGTATCCGAGGGCCATGGACCGCTCACACTCATCTGTTTTTGCTGCGCTTTGCGCACGGCGGGTTCGAGAATTTCGATCTCTTCCCGGCCAAACTTGCCATTGTCCCCGGCATGTGGGTTCAGCGCCGCCACCGCGATATTGGGGCGCGTGTTGCCCGCCTTGCGCAAAGTGTCGTTGGCTAGGTTAACCGCTTTCAATATCCCCTCTTCGGTGATATTGGCCGCCACATCCTTAAGCCCGATATGCGAGGTCACGCGGGTCGTCATCAGCTCATCCAGAACGTTGAGTTCCGAGTGATAGCCGGTATGGCCCAGATACCGCGCCATATAGCGGTGCTCATCTTCGGCATTCAGCCCGGCGGCGGTCATCGCAGCCTTGTTGAACGGGCCGAACAGGATGCCATCCACGTGCCCTGTCATCGCCAGATCCATCGCCCTGTCGAGACAGCGCAGCGAGGTCGTGCCGCCCTCGACCGTGACCTCAGCGATCTGCACGTCCTCGGGCGCAATGGTGTCGAGTTCCAGATGCATTAGGCCCGTCTGGTCCGCCACCGC
Source organism: Ruegeria sp. F5 (assembly GCF_056533845.1). Lineage (NCBI taxonomy): Bacteria > Pseudomonadati > Pseudomonadota > Alphaproteobacteria > Rhodobacterales > Roseobacteraceae > Ruegeria > Ruegeria sp. F5. The sequence continues at coordinate 69,140 of NZ_JBQFOU010000013.1, forward strand.
GCCCACCGTGTTCAGCGGCACATCCAGCCCGGCCTGTTTCGCGCCGCGTTGCCACAGGTGGCTGTCGCCCACCAGCACGATATCGGCTGCGTCCTGCACGCCGTCCTGATTGAGCAGCTTGGCGATCAACTCGGGTCCGATGCCGGACGGGTCGCCGGGGACAATGGCGATACGGGGTTTGGTCATGCCGCGCCCTCCCAGTAATTGGAAAACCCGTCCGGCAGGATGACCATCACGTCCGGCTCTTTGCCGGTGTCAAAGGTCTGCACCACTTCGAACGTATCGAGGTTGAAGCGCTGCACTTGTTCGCAATCGATGGCGATATAGGCGAATGCGGCCTCATCATCGATGCACAGCGCCAGCGGGTTGGCGGGTGTTTTCTGTTCGTGCAACATCTCTCCGGTCGCTTCGTCGAACACCGAAAACGACCCGCCGAAATGGTTCATTGTCACCAGCCGGTTGCGCCTTTTGTCATAGTAGATGCGGCAAGGATCGTCCGGCGTTGGAAAGGTCCGCTCGATCTCTAGCGTGTCGATGTTGATCACCGCCACCGTGTTGGAAATCCGTTGCGAGGTGTAAAGCGTCCGCGCCTCTTCGCGCAGGCAGCGCCCCTCGGGTTTCTGCCCGGTCTTGATCGAGATCGGCGTGACCGAGGCATCATAGGGTTTGAACACGGTCACATCGCCCGAGGTCAGGTTCATCGAATAGGCCGTATGCCCGCCCCGGGTCAGCGCAAACAGATGGCATTTGGTGCCGCCGGTCGGCGTGATATGGTCCCAGCCCTGATCGAAGGCACGCGGGTTTTCCTTGACCAGCAGATGCCCGGTCCATTCCGACAACACATAAAGCCGCCCCTGCCCGTCCAGCCCGATCCCATGCGGGCGGCGGTGTTCACCCAGATCATAGGTGTGCACGATTTCCTGCTTGCGGATGTCGATCACGATGACCGAGCGGCCCTCCAGCCCTTCAATGCCCGAGTTCTGCACCCCATAATGCCCGACATAGGCATAGTGAAACTCATCATCGACCACGAATTCATGGGGGAAATGCGGCAAATCCAAACGCCCCTGCCGGGCGCCCGTTTCAATGTCATACCAGCTTACGCAATGGCTGCATTTTTCAATCAGCATCATGGATTGCGCCATTCGATCTCCCTCCGGTGGCCGTCTTAAATTGGGTTCCGTGACCGGCCATTCGCCAGCCGGTCACAGAGAGGGGTATCAGCGTTCCAGCGCGCCGACGCCCGAGAAGCGGAACGCTTCCTGCTCCAGCGCGTTCAGCTCATCCGCGCTCATCCGATCGTGGGCCACCGTGATGCGGCCAAGGAAGACAAAGGGCAGCTCGTCCTGACGGCCCTCCAGATGTGCCTTGATCGCTTCGGCCGTGGCTGCGCCCACGTCATCGCCCATGCGCATCGGCGTTGCGTCCAACTCGCCCCGGCGGATGGCGTCCAGCTCCAGACCCGTGCCGCCCCAACCTGTTGAGAACACGTCTTTCTCTTTGCCGACGGCGACCTGCGCCTCGACCGAGCCCATGGCCATCGCGGTGTTGGCGTTATGGATGATCGTGGCTTCGGGATAGGCCTGCAGGATCAGGCTGGTGCCTTCAAAGCCGCCTTCGCGCTGGTACTCACCGTAATGTTCGTAAACGGTGGTCCAGTTGCCTTTCTCTTCAACGCAGGCCTTGAAATCGCCCGAGCGCTGATCGTCGGTGATGCCCGGAATGCCCCGGTTCATCGCCATGGTCACATCGTTGCCCAGACGTTCCAGCATATAGTCGCACATGGTCAGCGCACCGGCGGCCGAACTGAAGTCGAACCACGCATCCGGCTGGTTCTTCAGGTCCTTGGGTGGCGTGTGGAAAGCCCAGACAAAGGTGGCAAAACCATCATTGCCTGCCATCTTGTCGATATTGTCTGCCTGAATCGCCAGTTCTGACGGCCCGAAGATCACGAAATCATACAGGTCCGCATCCTGAACCACCTGATTGGCATAGGTCGACTGCAGGCTGTGCTCGATCTGACGGCTGGCGAATTCTGTGGTCTCGTATTCGATCCCCAACTCTTCCAGCCGTTTCGTCATCGCCAGATAGTTGCGCGCCCAGAAATCCGAGGTATCCGCCGACGGATAGATCAGCGCGATCTGCAGCGGGCCGTCCTGCGTGCCGCTGTATTTCACCGCCTCGGCCCCCGTTGTCGCCTGAAGCGCCTCGAGCTTGCCGTCGGCGTTCACCTCGCCCGGAACCCAGTAATCCCTGTCTTCGATGCCCGGCAGCTCTTTCAGGGGCAGGTTGCCCTCGGCCCAGGCCGCGGCGGCACACAGGCAAAACGCGCTTGTCGTCAGTAGTGCTTTGTTCAATTGTTTCACGGTAAGTCCTCCCTTTCGCGAATAAGTGGGGTCTTGCAGGTGCGTCGGGGCTCCTATCCCCCGGCGCACCACTTTTGTTGCCCTAGCCGCTAGGCACAGGCTCGGTTGCCAGTCCCGCCCCGAGGGCCAGCAACAGGATCAGGGCGCCGATCAGCGCGGCTGAAAAACGAAGTAGCTTTTGGGCTTCTTTGCTGCGCAGCCCGGCCAGCAGGCCATGCGCGCCATCCCGGTCTTTTTTCTGCATCCAGGTGTACAGAGCGACCGAACTGACGATCACCACGCCCGAGGCGACGGATTGCCAGAAGAACTCGATCCGCAGGGTCACCAGCGCATTGATCATCATCGACAGCAGCAGCACACCGGCCAATGATCCCAGCATCGAGGCGCGCCCGCCGAACAGGGACGTGCCGCCCACAACCACCGCCGCAATGACGTGCAGGTTGAAATACGGGGCCGAGGTCGCCTGAATCGCATTCAGCTTTCCGGTCAGCATCACACCCGCCATCGCCGCCGCCGCGCCCATTAGCACATAGGCGTAGATCTTGTGGCGATCGACCGCGACGCCGGTCATCTCACTGGCTTCGGGGTTGGAGCCGATGGCGATGGTGTAGCGCCCGAAATAGGTGCGGGTCAGGACCACATAGCCAACGGCCATGGTGATCAGGCCCAGTACCACCGGCACCGGGATGAAACCGGGGATCTGGCCACGCCCGATCTCGGTGATCAGGTCAGGGAAACGGGCCAGCACAAGACCTTTGGCAATCACCAGCGCCAGACCGCGATAGACAAGGTCCATCGCCAACGTACCGATCAGGTCCGGCACCTTGAACCGGGTAATAACCAGACCGTTGATCAGGCCCATGATCGCGCCCATCAAAATGGCCAGAGGCACCGCAATCCAAGCCGGAAAGCCGTATTGCTTGACCAGAAAGGCCATCAGAATGGCCGACAGCGCCGCGACCGAGCCAATCGACAGGTCAATACCCCGCTGGGTGATGACAAATGTCATCGCCATCGCCATCGGCATGTAAAGCGCCGCGTCCAGCAGGATCAGGTTAAGGTTGGTCAGTCGGAAATACCGCGCCGGTTCGGCGATCCCCATGAAGATCAGGATCGCGAGGATCATGACCATGGGACCGATGAAAGCCAGATAAGGTTCCAGCCGGTCCATCAGTGTCTTTTCGGGATGCGTGGTTGTTGCAGACATCTCTTTACTCCTCACGCAGCCGCATCCTGAGCGCCCACGATGAGGCCCAGAACATCCTGCACGGAACTTTCCGCAGTTTTGACAACGCCAACCGCGCGGCCACGGCGTTGGACGTGAATGCGATCCGACACTTCGAACACATCATCCAGCGAATGCGAGATCAGGATCACCGCCAGCCCCTGCTCGCGCAGCGCCTTGATCAGTTTCAGCGTCCGTGCCGTTTCCTGCGGCCCCAGCGCGGCGGTGGGTTCGTCCATCACAAGCAGGCGCAGATCGTCGTGATACACGGCACGGGAAATCGCAACGGCCTGACGCTGACCACCCGACAGGCTTTCGGTCATCACATCCATTGACCTCAGACGCACGCCCAGGCGTTCTTCCAGCACCCGCGCGGCCTCAGTCTTCATGCGTTTGTTGTCCAGAAACGGGATGCCCAAAAAGCTCGTGGTCAATTCGTTGCCCAAGAACATGTTCGCAGCGGGCGACAGGTGATCGGCCAGCGCCAATGTCTGATAAACAGCATCAATCCCGTTTGCGATGGCGTCCGAGTGACTGGACATCTCCAACGGTTGGCCGTCCAGCAGAATCCGGCCTTCGGTCGGCTGATAGACCCCGGTCAGGATCTTGATCAGCGTGGATTTTCCGGCCCCGTTGTCGCCGACAATGGCCAGAACCTCGCCCGCATAGGCGGTCAGGTCCACATCCTGCAGCGCCGTCACACCGCCAAAGCGCTTTGTTATTTCTTGCATTTGAACCAATGGCGTGTCGCTCATAGTTTCCTCCTCTGCGCATAGCTCCGCCATGGCGGTCAATCGACCGCTCGCAGGTTCTTGCGCGTTTCATCCCTGCCGAAAGCGGCCCCCGTTGTCAGGGGCCACCCGTGGGCTTACTTGCCCCAGATTTTCGAATAGGCCTCCCGGTATGGGCTGTCGGGGTCGAACTGGTTGGTATCGCCCAGCTTGGCCAGCCCCGCCTCGGTCACCAGCGCCGGCGAGGTGATATAGCCCGAGCATGCCTCGCCCTGAATGGCGCGGTTCAGCTCGTCCACCAGTTGCCAGCCCTGCAGGTTCAGCGGCTCGGCCACGGTGATGGTCTGGTAGTTGCCGCTGCGGATGCGCTGGAACGCAGCCTCGGAGCCATCGCCAGCGGACCCCGCCTGCGGACCATCCTCGGACGAGATGCCAGCGGCGGCCAGCGCCGGACCCATGAAGTCGAAGTAAAGGTCATTGATCGCCAGCGCATGCGTCCACTGATCCCCGTATTTCTGCAACAGGCTGGTGGTCAGCGGCCCCATCCGAGCCGAGGTGTCTGCGATGGGCGTATCGACATATTCCAGCACCGTGCCGCCTGCGGCTTCAATGGTTTCCTTGATGCGGTCGGCCTTGTCGATGGCGATCTGATAGGTCGAGTCGGTGAAGATAATCGCACCGACCTCGTCACCGCCATCCTCCATCGCCCATTCCGCAGCCACCTCGGACACGGTCATCGCGTCGGTCGAGACATTGGCGAATATACCGCCCGGCGCATCGCAGCCGATCTTTGGACCCGAGTGCCATGCGACAATCGGGATACCGGCCTCGACCACGCCTTCCAGCGCGGCCTGCTGTTCGACTGCGTCAAAGCCGTTGATGATGATCCCGTCCGGCTGCAAGGCCAGCGCCTGACCAATCGCCCCTGTGCGGCCCTGAATCGAACCTGCGCCGTCCAGCACGCGGACCTCCCAGCCGATGGTGTCCACGGCCTCTTCCACGCCGTTGGTCACGCCCAGAATGCCGCCGTTCTTCAGGTCGGCGGCGACGACAACAATCGATTTTCCCTCGGCCGCGGTTGGCCCCGCGGTTGGCCCGTCAAAGGCGGTCTCGGCCATCGCTGGCATCCCCAGACCGGTCAGAAGGGCAGCGGCGGATACCGCCATGAACGTCCGTTTCAGCATAATCTCCTCCCTTATGCTTTTACTTGCTGGCGCCCTTGCGCCGCTGGGCGTAACCGGCAATGCCGATTGCGATCAGAAGCGTGACACCGTTGAACATCGGCTCGACCCAGAAGGATCCACCGAATTGTTGAATGCCCGAGATACCAACAGCCAGGATCGCGACACCCACGACTGTTCCCCAGACATTCACACGTCCCGGCTTGATGGTTGTTGACCCCAGAAAGGCCCCGACCAAAGCAGGCAACAGGAATTCCAAACCGACCGAGGCTTGCCCGATCCGAAGTTTCGAGGCCAAGAGCACCCCGGCAAAGGCGGTGATCAGGCCCGATGACATGAAAGCGCCGATGACGAATTTGCGCGTCGGTATACCGTTCAGCTGCGCGGCGCGTTGGTTGGCGCCAATCGCATAGAGGTATCGACCGATGGGCGTGTATTCCAGGATCAGCCACATCGCCACGGTAATCGCCAGCACGTAGAACCCGGTGATCGGCAGGCCGAAAACAAAGGTGCCGTTGATGGCATAGAAGCTTTCGGGCAATGCGCCCACCATCTGACGGCCGCCTGTGTGCCACAGGGCCAGCGCATACAAAACGGTGCCAGTGCCCAGCGTGGCGATGAAGCTGTCGATCTTGGCGACCTCGACCAGCAGCCCGTTCAGGAACCCTGTCAGCAGGCCCAGTGACAGAACGATGGCCACGGCGATGGGCCACGGAATGCCGAACATGGTCTGCAGGGAAATCGCCAGAATGTGCCAAAGCACGATCCCATACCCCACCGTCAGGTCGATCCGGCCCGCCGCCATCGGGATCATCGCCCCAAGCGACAACAGCGCAATGATCGCCTTGTCCGAGATGATCGCCCGCAGGTTCAGCATCGTCGGAAAGGTGTTGGGCAGCAGGATCGAGAACAGGATGATAAGGAACGCAGTCAGCAGAACCAGACCATAGACCGGCAGAAACCGCAGAATGCGCGTTTTCAGCGAGGCGTTTTTCAATTCGGCCTTGGTGGGTTCCAGCGCGTTGGATTCAAGCGATTGCATATTCGTTTTCCTTAACTCGCCACGGCGCTCGAGGCCGAGGCAGCCTGTATGAGGTTTTCAGTGGTCAGTTCCGTGCCCGACAATTCGCTCACGATTTGGCCCTGACTGAACACGATGGCGCGGTGGCAGATCGCGGCGACCTCTTCGAAATCGGTCGAGACAACGATGATGCCCACGCCCTCTTCCATGGCGCGGTTCAGCAAGGCATAGATTTCGGCCTTGGCCCCCACATCCACTCCGGCGGTCGGGTCTTCGCAAATCAGCAGCTTGCGCTTTGTTTCCAGCCAGCGTCCGATCACGACCTTTTGCTGATTGCCGCCCGACAGGCTTTCGATGGCCATGCTCTGGTCATTGGGCGACAGGGCGACCCCCTTGCCGATCCGGGCAGCGCTTTCGGTTTCCGCGCGGGTGCTCATGAAAGACAGCAGCGAGCGCCCGATAGCCGCCGGGTTCAGAAACGTGTTCTCGCGAATGGTCAGCGACATGGCCACCGATTCCTCGGTCCGGTCGCGCGCGACCAGACCGATGCCTGACGCCATGGCCGTCTGCGGTGATGACAGATCGGGGCTTTCGCCATGCAACGTGATCTCGCCGTTGAACATCTCGGACCCGAACAGCGCGCGCGAGACATGCTCGTGCCCGGCCCCGCGGAGGCCAACCAGACCCACGATCTCGCGGGCCTGAAGCTGGAAGCTGACATTATGTGCGGCCTCCATATTCAGGCCGGACACCTGCAAAATCGTATCGCCCGGGGGCGTGTCGGGTTTCATCACCTGCCGCGTCTTGCGACCGACAATCATATAGACCAACTCCTCGGGGGTGGTGTGATCAATGCTGCGCAGCCCGACCATCTCGCCGTCGCGCAACACGGCGACGCGGTCCGCGATTCGGAAAATCTCATCCAGACGGTGCGAGACATAGATCATCCCGACACCCTGCTCCTTGAGGGGGCGCAGTGCCTCGAACAGCCGTTCGACCTCATCTGCAGGCAAAGATGCTGTGGGTTCGTCCAGAACCAGATAGTCGCAATCCACCGCCAGCGCTCGTGCGATGGCAACCAGCGATTTCTCGGTCCGCGACAGGTCCTGTACCCGCGTGCTGGGGTCAAATTCACATCCGACCTTGTCCAGTGCCTGTTGCGCGAAACCTTCGACGGATTTCCAGTTGATCAGCCCGCTTTTGCGCGCATATCCCAGTGCCAGCGCGATGTTTTCCGCCACCGTCATCCATTCGATCATGCCCAGATCCTGATGGATGAAGGCCACCGACTGACGTTCACCGAAACCGCCTGGCCGGTGCTCGTAGGGATGACCGTCGATCAGAACGCGTCCTTCGTCCGCCTTGTGGATGCCGCCGAGTATCTTGATCAGTGTGGATTTCCCGGCCCCGTTTTCACCCAGCAAAGCGACGATTTCACCACGCTCGATGTTCAGCGACACGTCGCGTAGGGCATAGGTGCCTCCGAAATGCTTCTTTATACCGTCAAAGAAGAGATTGTTTTGTGCAGTGCCGGGCACCGAGGCCACCTCCCAGATCGCGGTAACTCTGCTGCTCCTCAACAGCGCCTTGAGTTACCCGTAACGTTACGTTAGCATTCTTGCAGGCCACTCGGATGTCAATAAAAAAGAGTTACCCGTAACGTAAATGAGCAGCGATCCGGAAAAATACAATAAAAACAATAAAATAAGCCTTGCCGAGGTTGCAAGGGCCGCAGGCGTTTCCAAGATGACGGCAAGCCGGGTCCTGCGCGACGAAGGCGGATTTTCGGAAAAGACCCGTGCCAAGGTGATGGCCGAAGTCGACCGTTTGGGTTACCTGCCGAATCGTTTGGCGACGGTGTTTGCGGGCGACAAGAAGTCGACATTTGTAGGTGTCAGCATCCCCGAACTGGGCAACGAAATCTTCGCGCAGGTTCTGGAAGGCATCGACCGCAAGCTGGGCGCGTTTGGCCATCAAACCGTTCTGGGCCTGACCGAGCATGAAATCGATCACGAGGAAAAGTGGATCGAAACAGTGCTGTCCTGGCAGCCGGCCGGATTGATCGTAACCGGCCGCTCTCATAGCCCCAAGGCCATTCAGATGCTGCGCGGCGCGGGCATTCCTCTGGTCGAGATCTGGGACTTCAATTCAAGCCCTCTGGATATGTGTGTCGGCCTGAACCACTTTGACAGCGGCTACAGCATGGGCCGCTATCTTGCCGGGATGGGCTATCGGAAATTCGGTTATGTCGGCACATCCCATGACGTTGCCAATGCTGCAACGGCGCGTCTGCAGGGGTTCTCAAAAGCCATCGAAGATGCAAACGGGCAGCTTGAGAAACAGCTGCTTCTCAAGGACACCCCCGGATTCTATACTGGGTTCTACGGGACCGAGCAGCTTTTGGCCGCGCACCGGGATATCGAGGTGATTTTCTATCAAAACGACAACATGGCGATTGGCGGCCTGCAATATGCGCAGAAGATCGGGCTGCGGGTGCCGGACGATATCGGCATCGCGGGCTGGGGCGACCTGCCGATCTCAGCGATCCAGCCCTACCGTTTGACCTCGATTGCCGTGCCACATCTGAAAATCGGCCAGATCGCTGCCGAGATGGTGCTGGCACAGATCAACAACGAGCCGGTGAAATCCACAAAAGATGTCGGTTTCCGGCTAATACCCGGCAGTACGGTCCGGAAATCCAACGCCAGCGCGTAGGGCCCCCTCAGTGTGTCCGTTCGGCATGTCAGCCCCGCTTGCGCTGCGCATCCCTGATCAGGGCCGCCAACCGGTAAAACCCGTGCGCCATCTTGGTGTAGGGCGTCAGCAGGAAAAACGTCAGGACTGATCCGAGATGAATGGCAAGCAGCGCGGGCATCAACGGTGTTGAGCCGAGGGCATAGAGAACCAATCCGCTGAACCCGACAAAGCCGAGCAACAGGATGAACCCGATATCCCCGCCCCAGGCTGACGGATCGCCAAGCTCGCGGTCGGATTTCTGCTTGAGCAGGGCCATGGCGCCACAACCCACTGTCAGCAACAGCCCGCCGGAAATCCCGAACAGTTTGGGCAAGGACCAGAACCCGTAGGGCGCGTGCAATCCTAAGCCATAATGCATGACCGTCGCGACCGAGGTCGATGCGACGCACAGCAGGAAGCCATACATGATGGCGTGATGAATATGACGTCGCGCCTGACTGAACCGGTCTTCGTCCTCGAAGTTGCAGCCCTCACCATGGCCTGCGGCCAGATCCTGCATCTTGCCCGCGCGTTTGAGAGCGGCGGTCAGGTCTGCCATTTGGATGGGATTGCCGCCGACCTCGGCCCAGTAGCGCCGCAGGCTGATGCCGATGCTGAAAAGCGGCAGCAGGAACGCGGGTGCAAAGATCGCGACCATCGCATTGTGGGACAGGACGGCGTAGAACCCCTGACCTCCGCTCGATCCGATGGCGCGGATGGCCCAGAACAGCAGGGCAAACCCGATCACAAGCGCCAGCGCTATGGCCCCGCCATGGGTGTGAAACCGGCGCGCCAACGGCTGCGGCCACGCGAAGCTTTCCCAACCGTCGCGCCGCACCTCGGCCAGGGCCTTGGGCAGGTTCAGATCGAACTCATGCGGTGCCGTGTACTGGCAGGCGTAATAGCAGCCCCGGCAGTTGTGGCAGAGGTTGGCGAGTTGGGTGATATCACCATCCGAAAACGCGCGTTCCGCATGCAGGGATGGAAAGACCGAGCAATAGCCCTCGCAATAGCGGCAGGCGTTGCAGATCTCGGCCTGACGGCGGGCTTCCTGTATCAGTTCAGTTTGCATAAGCGGCGGCCTCACGTCCTGCGATGCGTCCAAAAACGGTTCCGATGGTCATGCCGAACCCGGCCAGATACCCTTGCCCAAGGATCGACCCGGCCATGGTTTCTCCCGCCGCCCAAAGGTTCTTGATCTTGCCGCCCGGGGTCGAACATTGCGCCGTGTCGTCGACCTTCAGCCCCAGATAGGTAAAGGTCACGCCGGTGCGCAGCGAGTAGCCATAGAAGGGCGGCTTTGTGATCGGGCGGGCCCAGTTGGTCTTGGGCGGGGTCAGGCCCGAGGTCGAAACACCGTCCAGTTCGGTCGGGTGGAACCCGCTGGTGTCGCCGCAGGCTTCGTTGAATTCACTGACGGTGGCCGTCAGTTTGTCGGCGGGCAGGTCCAGCATTCCCGCCAGTTCGTCCAGAGTATCGGCTTTCAGCGGCGGAAAGACCGAGGGCATGAACAGGTTCAGCGACTTGGCATCGATGATCACATAGCCCACCTGATCCGGCTGGGCCGCCACCAGACGCCCCCAGATCGCGTAGCGTTTCGGCCAGACATCTTCGCCCTCGTCATAGAACCGCTCGGCATCCTTGTTAACGACGATGGAAAACGGCACGCAGTCCAGCCGGGTGACAATGCCGCCATCGAATTTCGGCGCGCGCCCGTCGATGGCGACGGCGTGGCACTGGGTCGGATCGCCGACGCTTTGGACCCCTTGATCCAGAAGGTCGGCCAGCACCACGCCCCGGTTGTAGGGGGTGCCCCGGATCAGGAAGTTCTTTGCAGGCGCGCCCCAGGCGCGAGTCAGCCAGTCGGTGTCGGCCTGAAACCCGCCCGAGGCGACGATGACGGCCTTGGGCGTGATCCGGTGGGTTTGCCCTTCATAGGTATAGTCCACCCAGTCGATCTGATCGCCATTCAGCTCCAGATGCGTGACCGCCGCTTCATACAGCACATCCACGCCCAGACCCGCCGCCGTTCGGTAATAGGCGTTCACCAGAGATTTCCCGCCCCCCATGAAGAACGCGTTGGTGCGTGCCAGCGACAATGTGCCCGAAAGCGATGGCTGAAACCGAACCCCGTGCGCCTCCATCCATGGCAGGCATTCTTCCGAGGTGCGGATTGCCAAGCGCGCCAGATGTTCATCCGTTTTGCCCCCCGTGACCTTTAGCAGGTCCGAGAGGTATTCGTCTTCGCTGTATGCCTCGATCAGCGGACCCAAAGGCGCGCCGTGCATGCAGCGAAAGTTGCGGGTGTGGCGAGAGTTGCCCCCGCGATAGGGTTTCGGCGCCGTTTCAAGGATCAGAACGCGGGCACCGGCCTCGGCGGCGGTCATCGCGGCGCAGAGGGCCGCGTTGCCGCCGCCGATCACAGCGATATCGTAAGCTTCCTTTTGGGGGGCCATATCCTGTCTACCTACTGGGTTTCATCGACCGCGCGGTCGGGTTCAAGCTTTCGTTGCGTCCGATTGTATACATATGGATACATGGGGAGTCAACACCATCAAAACCGCCGGAATCCGGAACTTCCAGAAACAGACCGCCTTATATTCCGGGAAAGTGATTCGGGCCGTAACACCCGGCCCCGCAGGCGCGCGGGATCGTTCCGGGTTTCCCCGGCCTTGGATGCGGATCATGCCTGTGACCGCTGTCGCAGCCGGAGTGGCCCGTCCGGTTACGCGCCGGTCCAAACCTCGGGATTGATCATGTGGATCGGCGCGCCCTTGGCGTAGGCATTCACCTGATCGAAAATGTCGGCGAATTGCAGGTCGAACTCGTCCTCGGTCACGAAACCGATATGCGGCGTCGCGATCAGGTTGGGATGCGACAGCAGCGGATCGTTCGGATCGGTCAGCGGCTCGGCGTCGAAGACGTCAATCGCCGCTTTGCCGGGGCGCTCGGCATCGAGCGCCTCGAGCAAGGCACCCGGTGCGATCAGCCCGGCCCGTGAGGTGTTGACGAACAGCGCGCCCGGCTGCATCTGCGCGAAATCCGACGCGGCGATGATCCCGCGCGTGTCCGGTTTCAGGCGCACATGGACCGAGACCACATCGCTGTCCGCAAAGAAATCCTGACGGCTGGGTGCGACCTGCATACCGTCGGCCTGCGCCCGCGCCCGGCCGTCCTCCGAGGACCACCAGATCACATTCATCCCAAACGCATCGGCATAGCCCGCAACCGCGCGGGCGATGCGGCCATAACCGTAAAGCCCCAGCTGCCGCCCGCGCAGCGTCTTGCCGACCCCGGCCTGCCAGCGCCCCGCCTTGACCGAGGCCATCTGCCCCGGCAAATCGCGCATCCCGGCCATGATCAGCGCCCAGGTCAACTCGGCCGCCGCATAGGACGGAGTGCCCGCATGCATGTTCGAGCACAGCAGCACGCCATGATCCGAACAGGCCTGCACGTCGACATGAGGGTAAACACTGCGCTGGCTGATCAGTTTCAGATTGGGCAGGCCCGCAAGCAGGTCCCGCGTCACTTTGGTGCGCTCGCGGAACAGAACCACCGCCTCGGCCTCCTGCAACCTCGAGGCCAGTTTGGCGGGGTCTTCGACGTGATCGGTCCAGACCGTCACCTCATGTTCGACAAGCTTCGCAAAGCAGGGCAAACCGCGCAGCGTGTCGAACCAGTCATCCAGAATGTGAACCTTCATCGGCTTTCGATGCTCCGCCCGGGGGTCAGGTTTCTTGGTGTCGGAACAAAATTTGGCGCTTCAAGGGCGGCCAGCGCGTTGCGAACCCGTTCGCTTTGATCCAGCAGATGATTGAACTGCGCGTCGCATCCGGCAATCGGTGTCGGGTACTGCGCCATGTCCCGCCGCAGCGCGGCCTGTGCCAGCTTGAGCTCCTGCCGGGCGATGTCGAGGCATTCAGAATAGTCCGTCATAAGGGCCTCCTTATTGTATACCTTAGTATACCGAATTGACGGATGCCAATCAACTCCCGTTCCAGACGCTGCTCGGGACATAGATATGCCCGTCCGCCAGCTTGCGCGCGGTGCGTATCAGACCGGCTGAATTCAGCGAAAACCCCGTGTCGGTCGAGAAATCCACCAGAACCTCGATGGTCCCCGAGGCATGTTCCAGAACCACCTGTGCCGGCCGCGCGTTGCCCCGGTTCAGCAGCCCGTCCGCGACGGTTCCGGGCGTCAGGGCGCAGGACGCCATGCATTGCGCGCCGGTGACCGCCATTGTCGGGTGCGTTTTCCACGGCATGAAATACCTGACAGCAATCGTACCTCCGTCCCGGGCTGGGGCAAGAAGCCCGAACTTGGGCGTGACCGACTGAGAGACATCGCCCATGCCCATCAACTGCCCCGCCTCGATCCGAATGGCCTCCATCCGGTCAAAGAAGGCGCGGTTGGCGTCCAGCTCTTCCGCGCTTTCATACCCGGTCAGGCCAAAATCGGCCGCGCGGGCGATGGCCATCGGCATGGCGACATCCATGCAAGTCAGTTCGACCCCCTGAACTGTGTCGCGCAGATGTCCGGTGGGCAGAAAGGCCCCGGTCGATGATCCGACAACCCCCATGAAGCTCAGCTGCACCGGCGCGGCGTGCCCCGGAACACCGGCGATTTCGGCACCCCCGTCATAGGTCAGCTCACCGCCCGGCGTCTGCACCTGGGCGACAACCTGTGCGCCTGTATTGACAGCGCGGATGCGGATTTCGGTCTGATCCCCGTTGGGCCGGATCAGACCCATCTCGATTGCGGCCGGGCCAACCCCGGACAGGATGTTGCCGCAGGTCGGTTTGAAATCCACCAGCTTTTCCTCGACCGAAACCTGGGCGAAGAAATAGTCGATATCCGCCCAGTCATCACCGCTGACCGACAGCATCGCCACCTTGGTTGTCACCGCCGCGCCGCCGCCGATCCCGTCGATATTCAGCGGGTGACCGGCCCCGACCGCGGCGATCAGGACGTCGGCCAGAACCCCCTGATCCCCGGGCAGATCGGACCTGCGGAAATAGGGTCCGCGCGAGGTGCCGCCACGCATGAAGATATAGGGGATTGCGGTTTGCGTCATGGCACGGCTCATTTCAGCGGCCACGGCAGATCGACCATGTCCTGCAACAGCCCCGGTGGGAAATCCCGGTTCAGCGCGCCTGCCATGACGCACATGAAGCCAATACCGCAGGCGGTCAGGATCAGGGTCATCTGCCAGCTGGACCCGGCGCGAATGCGGAAGAAGGCGATCAGGAAGCCCAGCAGCGCAAGGATGAAGCCGACGACCCATGTGGCCGCGATCAGGCTCGCGAACCAGGCCAGCGTGGTCCACAGACCGTGGGGGGCGCTGGCGTCCTCGCCTGCGATTTCCTTGTCGGCGAAGATCGCATCGCCCTCGGGCCGCCGCATCATCTGGATCAACAGGATCACGCAGCAGAACAGCGAGACGCTGCCGATCACCAACGGGATGATCTTGTCGGTCATGTTGTAGTCGGGGATCATGTTGGCGTTCACCAAGGCGACGATCAGATAGGCCATGATCACCAGCAGGAAGACCAGCGGCGCGCGTTTGTGCCCGGCCTGCACGTCGCCTTCGGCCATGATCATCTTGGCCTGACGAATACCCAGAATGACCGAGACAACCGTGACCACGATCAGCACGATGACGATGGGGCTGAAGACATACTCCATACCTTCGCCAAAGCTCTTGCGGAACCGGAATGAGGCGATCTGGAACGCCTGATTGGTGAATTTCTCAACCGGGTTGGACAGCACGAACCCAATCAGGAAGGCCGGGCGCGACCAGTCGAACCGGCGCAGGAAGATGCCGATCAGGCCGATCACGAACAGGGCCAGAAGGTCTTCGAAGTTTTGCCCCGACTGGAAGGCGGCAAAGCTGATCAGCATGAACAGGAACGGCGCCAGATAGGTGAAGCGGATCGTGGTCAGCTTGGCGATCCCGCCCGAGGCCGCGATGCACAGGATGGTGCCCACGACATTGGCCAGCGCCAGCAGCCAGACGATGGAATAGGTGATGTCGAGGTTGTCTTTCAGCATGCTCGGGCCGACCTCGATATCGCCGGACCCCAACAGGGCCACCGCGCCGATGAAGATCGCCATCGAGCCCGAGCCGGGGATGCCGAACAGCAGCGTCGGCACCAGCCCGCCGCCCTCTTTGGCGTTGTTCGAGCTTTCCGGCCCGATCACGCCCCGCACTTCGCCCTTGCCGAAATTGCTTTTGTCTTTGGTGGACTGCACTGAATGGCCGTAGGCGATCCAGTCGACAACAGAGCCGCCGAGGCCGGGTATGACGCCCACAACCACGCCAATGATCGAACAACGGACCGACAGCCATATATTGGCGGCCCAGTCCTTGACCCCGTCCAGCCATCCGGCCCCCAGCGAGGCCCCTTTGGCAATCGACCGGTCCTGCCGCAGCAGCGAGACGATCTCGGGTACCGCAAAGATGCCCAGACCGACGATGACCAGTTTCAGACCGTCCGTCAGATAGGGAATGTCATAGGTCGCCATCCGCAGCGATCCGCCCGCATCGGCTTCGCCAATCGTGCCGACCATCAGGCCCAGACCGGCGGCGGCGACGCCTTTCAGCGGGATGCGCCCGGCGAGGATGGCAACCATCGACAGGCCGAGAATGGTGATCATCAACATCTCGGGCAGACCGAAGGCCAGAACGATGGGCCGCGCGATCAGGATAAACATGGTCAGGAAGGTCGCACCCACCAGACCGCCGAACAGGGACGAGGAAAAGGCCGCCGACAGCGCCCGCGCGGCCTCGCCCTTTTTCGCCATCGGGAAACCGTCGAGCACCGTCGCCTGCGAGGCGGAACTGCCGGGTATCCCCATCAGGACCGAGGCGAACGTGTCCGAGGTGGGCACAACGGCAACCATCCCGATCATCAGCGCCAGACCCAGGATCGGGTCCATCCCGAACATGAAAGGCAGCAACAGGGACAGACCGGCGATGCCGCCCAGCCCCGGAAAGACGCCCACGGCCAGACCCATCACGACGCCGAGAATAAGGTAGCCCAGAACGACAGGTTGCAGGATCAGACCCCACGCGTCGCTGAGCGCAGGTAGAGCGGTGGCGAAAACCTCCATAGCGGCCGCCTTTCATTGTTTGTCTTGTGTGCAGAAAATCGCGCGCCCTTCGTTTGGGGCACGCGCTACGGCGTGTCGGCTTAGTTCAGCTCGACGCCGTAAGCCTCTTTCAGCCAGTTCAGGACATATTGCTTGGCGTTGTCGTCCACATTGGTCGCCGTCTGCAGCGCCGATTTGGACCCATCGCCGACAAACACCGGATATTTACCCACGCGCTTGGACGAGATATCGGCAAAGTCGCCACGCTCAGTCACGGCCTGGAAAGCGGCGGTGTAGGCATCGACGACCTCTGGCGGTGTGTCACCGGGCAGGAAGGCCAGTTTCTGCACCGGGAAACCCGCGACGAAAAAGGCTTTCCACGCATCCCATGCCTCACCGCTTGTTTCGCAGCCATCGGTGGCTTCGCAGACCTCTTTGAAGGTCGGGATATCCGGGAATGTCGGGTCGCGCACGATGTTGCCATCGGCATCCAGCGCGCCCCATGTCATCATCGGCACGGCCTGACCGGCCTCGACCAGCGGGGCCGAACCGCCCAGATAGCCCGAGGAGGTCTGATAGTCGATATTGGCTTCGCCACGCTCGAACATCAGGCGGCCGTCACCGCGGCCCTTGATGCCAAAGACCGGTTCCACATTCATGCCCAGCATCTGCCAGGCCAGCAGCGGCACAAGGTCCAGACGGGTTGCGCCCTGCGAGCCGTAGATGAAGTTGGTGTCTTTCAGCGCATTGGCCGAGCCATCAAACTTTGCGCCATCCTCAGCGTTCAGATAGGCGACACCACCGGTTCCCGATGCCATAACCGGAATCCAGTCGTTATATTCATAGCGCACGCGCGGATCGCTCAGCAGATAAGGGAACTGGGTCGAACCGGAGGTGCCGAACAGCAGGGTGCCATCGTCGTGCTCCTGCTCCTGGAACCAGTTGGCTCCCTTGGTCGAACCGGCACCGGGCATGAATTTCACCACCACGGTCGGTTGCCCCGGCAGCGCCTCGGACAGAAGCGGCGCGAAGAAATTGGCCCATTTGGCCGACCCGCCCGTTTCCGAGAACGGGATGAC
This sequence comes from Ruegeria sp. F5, assembly GCF_056533845.1. NCBI lineage: Bacteria > Pseudomonadati > Pseudomonadota > Alphaproteobacteria > Rhodobacterales > Roseobacteraceae > Ruegeria > Ruegeria sp. F5. Next base: position 86,571 of record NZ_JBQFOU010000013.1, read on the forward strand.
CCATTCGATGGTCTTGCCCGAGAAATCAACTTCAGCGGCAGCGGGCGCGGCGATACCGGCGGCGGCGATCAGCCCCACGACGGCGCGACGGGTGAAATTGGAAATGGTCATTGGTTCCTCCCTGTTGACCAGACAACCACGGCAACGCGACTGGCGCCACTGTGGATGCAAATAGAACTGCGGGGTTGATTCCCCCTCCCATCTGGCAATCATGGAACGCCAACCTTGCGTGAAACTTGCAGGAGAGCGGATGCGGATCGTCATCGTCGAGGATAATGAACCCCTCGCCAACGCCATCGCCTATCGTCTGCGCGACCGGGGCCATGCCGCCGACGTGTTGACCGATGGCGACGCGGCGCATCTGTATCTGCAGCAGGAAGGCGCGGATCTGATCGTTCTGGATATCAACCTGCCGGGCCGGTCCGGGCTTGAGATCCTGCGATCCCTGCGCAACCGGGGCGACGGCGCGCCAGTGATCCTGCTGACCGCACGGACCGAAACCAGCGACCGGGTGTCCGGGCTGGACATGGGGGCGGACGATTACCTGGTCAAACCCTTCGAAATGGACGAGCTCGAGGCGCGCATCCGGGCGCTGTCGCGCCGCAAACAGCTGGATTACGGCGCGCGCGAAACACTCGGGGATCTGGAGTTCGACCGCACCGCCCGTCAGGTCAGTGTCCGGGGCGAGGTTCTGGATATTCCGCGCCGGGAAATGGCCGTGCTTGAATGCCTGTTGGAGCGCCGGGGACGGATCGTGCCGAAAAACCAGCTGACCGATTATGTCTATGGCGTTGGCGCGGATGTCGAACCCTCTGCCGTGGAACCGCATGTGTCGCGGTTGCGCAAACGGCTGCAGGACCTGGGCATCAGGATCAAGACCGCCCGCGGCCTTGGCTATCTGCTCGAGGTGGAACAGTGATCCATCTCGGCTCGCTCCGGCTCAGGCTGTTTGTTCTGATCCTGACGCCGCTGGTCTTGCTGGCGATCCTGCTGGGGCTGTGGCGCTTCTCGGTCGCCCAACGGACCGCGCAGGAACTTTTTGACGACAGCCTGCTGTCGGCGGGTCTGGCGATTTCCCGCGATGTCGCCATCTCGGGCGGCGATGCCTTGCTGCCATCGACCCGCAACATGATCCGCGACGCTTCGGGGGGCGAGATTTTCTATCACGTCACCGGCCCGGGCGGTATCTACGTGACGGGCTATGCCTATCCCCCGACCTCGGCAGGACTGGACCAGCAAGACCCGTATACGCCATTTTTCTTTCAGGCTGTCTATCGGACCGAGCCGGTGCGCGTGCTCAGAATGACGGAACGGGTGACGCTGGAAAATCTGGAAGGGGATGCAACCGTCACCGCCTGGCAGCGCATGGCCGACCGCAATGCGTTTGCCAGCCAGCTATCGATCCGCGCGGCGATCCTGATGGGCATCCTGCTGGCGACACTTGCCATCGTCGTCTGGTTCGGCGTCGCGCGCGGTCTGCGGCCCCTGCTGGATTTGCAGCATGCCATCGAACTGCGCTCCCCCGATGACCTGAGCGAGATCAGGCGGTCGGTCCCGCTTGAGGCTCAGGGCATCGTCAAGACCCTGAACCGGCTGTTCGGGCAGGTGGAACGCAGCATCACCGCGCACCAGACGTTCATATCCGAAGCCGCCCATCAACTCCGCAATCCGGCAGCAGCCGTACAGTCCATGGCCGAGGCCCTTCGGAACGCAAAAACCGACACCGACAGGGACAGGCGCATCGCGGATCTGGTGGTCGCGGCAAAGGGGTCGGCGAATGTGGCAGAGCAATTGCTGTCGCTGGAACGCTTGCGCAACCCGACCCATCTGGACCGGATCGAGGAGTTCGATTTTCGTGACATCGTCGAAGATGTCTGCACCGATATGGGCGTTCATTTTCTTGCCAAAGGTATCGAATTTGGACTCGACAAGCCGGACATGGCGATTCCGGTGTCCGGCGACAGGGTTTTCCTGAGCGAGGCCATCAAGAACCTTCTCGACAATGCGCTCAAGCATGGGGGTAAAGACCTGAGCGCGGTGTCGGTGACCGTTCTGCGCAAGACCGACACGGTATCCTTGACGGTGACCGACGATGGCAAGGGCCTGTCCCCCGAGCATAGCGAAACCGCCTTTGGACGGTTTTCGCAACTGGAGCCGTCCGATGGAAGCGGCTTGGGGTTGTCGATCGTCTCGGCGGTCGCACAACGCCACGGTGGGCAGGTCTCAATCAATCGTGCCCGGCGGGGGGCGAGCCTTACGCTTGAGCTTCCGGTGGTGTCGTAAGTTCCTTTTTGGCAGCTTTTGCCATCAGGGGGGTGGTTGCAAATGCCACGACCGGTCTGTTCCGGCTCAACCGGGATAGGCCGCCGCCAGATACCGCACGAAATGAACCGTCAGGTTCTCGCGCCGCGACTGGTCGGGCCATACCGCGTAGATCCCAAGTGGGCGGAGCCTCCAGCCGGGCAGAAGTTCCACGAAACTTCCCGATCTCAGGCCGCGTTCGGCCAGGTACCGGGGCAGCACGGTGATTCCAAGGTTCTGCTGCGTCAGGTGGTGCAAGGCATCCACGTTATCGACCTGAACCCGCGCCTCGCCCGCCACTTTCACGGTCTGTCCTTTTTTCCCGATAAACTCAATGATATCAGACCGCTGCGCATAGCTGATCCAATCCCAACCGTCCAAATCACCAGGGTGCCCAGGCTTTGGCCGGGATGCCGCATATTCGCTGCCCGAAACCAGAGCCCGGTCAATTTCACCCAGTTTCCGGGACATCATCGCGCTGTCATCCAGCCAGCCTACCCGGATAATCAGATCAAACCCGTCCTCCAACAGATCGACAGGATGATCGGTAAAGGACAGGGACAGCGCCACATTCGGGTGTTTCCGCGCAAACGCGCCCATCGCGGTCAAAAGCTGCGACGATGACATGAAAGCAGGCACCGAGACCCGCAGCGCGCCGGCAGGTTCCAGCGTCAGGGTGTTCAACTCATTCAATCCGGTTTCGGCGCTGCGGATCATGTCCACCACGCGGGTATAGAACACGCGCCCTTCATTGGTCAGCGCGATCTTCCGCGTGGTGCGGTACAACAGGGTGACACCCAGAAAGTTCTCCAGGTCCGTCACCGTCTCGCTGATCCGCGACGGCGCCACGCCGATGCTTTTCGCGGCGGCCCGGAACGATCCTTCGTCGACCACGCGGGCAAAGACGGCCATGTGCTTGAGATGATCGATCATTGTTCTGTTTTGCGGAACTATATCTTCGGATTTCAGCCAATTCCCAAAACAGTGCAGCGAAAATACCTTGTGTGCAAGCGGGATAACCCCCCTCACCCGAAGCCCGGAGCATGTTATGACCCTCAAGACCCTGGCGCTGAGCGCCGCATTCGCGTCAATCGCAGGCGGAGCACTGGCGGACGACACAGCGACCGTCCAAATCTTCTACGACTTGCTGAGCAATCCAACGTCACAAGACCACGTGGCCGCCTTTCAGGCCTCGGTCGCAGACAATTGGGAAAGCATTGGCGACTATTCCGGGTTCAGCGAATCCAGCGAAGCCTTTCTGGGTCAGATCGGCGGGTTCGGGAAACTCATTCCCGACCTCGAATGGTCGGTGCAGGCCATGCATCAGGCGGGCGACTTCGTGACCGTCCGCAGCCGCGCCACCGGCACGCCCGCCGGACCGATGTTCGGTGTCGACGGACAGGGGCGCAGCTTTGACATCATGACGATCGATATCCACGAACTGGACGACGGCAAGATCATCCGCTCGTACCATGTCGAAGACTGGGCGGGGGCGCTGCAACAGCTTGCTGGCCGGTAATCCGGCACTCCGGCCCGTTCCGGTTCCGAGCAATCGGGTCTATCATGGCCCAAGCCGCCCGAAGGGAGATCGACCATGAAACTGCGCCACCTTCTCAGTCTGGCGACCATCGCCTGCGTAAGCGGGGCATCGCATGGGTTGGCCGACCTTCCCAATCTGCCAGCCCGTGAAACGCCGGTTCCGCGCACGACTAATGGCGTCCCGCATGTTCAGATCGGCGTCCAGCCGGATCCGGAATTGTCCGAGGCGCTTCTGAACAGGGTATCGGACCTGCCCGGGGTCGAGATCAGGCCAACGGTCGTCTCGCTGCCCGGCGCTTTGGGCTTCTGGATCACCGAAGACACGGCGCTGGCGCGGCCGGATGTCATTGTGGGCGGTCGCGAGTTTGCCCATATCCACCCCGATGGCAGCCTGCATGCCGCGCTGTCACCGGCGCTCGCGAAAGTGGCGGCTGAAAAAGGCTGGGCCGTCAGCCATCCATGGGCGGATCAAAGACCTGGCTGGGGCGGATTTGTCATGATCTTCACCCCGGCAAACCCCGAGGAACTGGAGGTCGTATTCGATCTGGTCGAGGCATCTTACCAGTTTGTTACCGGGTTGGGTTCATCCTCAAACTGAATTGCCCCCGCAATTTCATCCTACTGAACCGAAGAACCCAGCCGCGCGACTTTACGACGGTCCGCGGCAACACCCCCTTTGTCGGATTTGCATGTCTTCGTGCGTCCTTGCACCATGCGATCCATGCACGGAGGGAAAGATGATCTACGCAATCACGATTTATGGCGAAGCCGGTGTGTTTGAAGCGCTGCCCGAAGATCGCCAGGACGAGGTGATGTCGGGCCACGGGGCACTGCAATCGGCTTTACAGGACCGGGGTGAGTTTGTGACGATGAAGCTGATGCCGCCCACCTCGGCCGTGATGGTCGAACCCGCCACCGCCGAGGGCGCGGCGCCGCTGATCACTGACGGGCCGTTTTCCGAAACAAAAGAGAATTTCCTCGGGTTCTACGCCGCCGAATTCAAAGACCTTGATGAGGCTTTGGAATATGCCAAGATGATCTCGTCGCCCGTTGCACGGCTGGAAGTGCGGCCCGTCGCCTGGGCCGGGGGTGTCCTTTCATCGGAATAGCCAATGTCGGACTGGCTCGAGGCCACATTTTCGCAACAACGCCCACGGGCCATCGCAGCGCTGACGCGGGTGTTTCGGGATATCGACACGGCGGAAGAGGCCTTTGCCGACGCCTGCCTGAAGGCGCTGACGGTTTGGCCGCGGGACGGCGCGCCCCGCGATCCGCTGGCGTGGCTTCTGACGACGGCGCGCAACTCGGCGCTCGACCATCTGCGCAAGTCGCAACGCCGGGCCGCCATCCTGTCGCGCCATACGGCAGAGTTTCAGCCGATGCCCGCCGAAACGCCTGACCCGGACGAGATGCGCGACGATGTTCTGCGGCTGCTTTTCATCTGCTGCCATCCGGAACTGGATCGACGCGACCAGATCGCCATAGCGCTGCGCGTGGTTCTGGGCCTGAGCGTCGATGAGATCGCCAGCGGATTTCTGATCCGGCCCAAGACCATGGAACAGCGGATCACGCGCGCCAAAAAGAAGATTGCAGCCAGCCCGGTCGCTTTCGAAACCCCCAGCCCGGCTGAGCGTGGCGCGCGGCTGGGTAAAGTGTCGCTGATGATTTACCTGATGTTCAGCGAAGGGTGGTCAACCTCGGCCGGCCCCGGGCAAATGAAGGTTACATTATGTGAAGAGGCGATCCGCCTCGCCCGCCTGCTTGTGGCGTTGTTCCCGGCGATGGGCGAGCAGGCCGCCCTGCTGGCGCTTCTGTTGTTCCAGCACGCGCGGCGGGCTGCACGGATTGACGCGGGCGGCAAGCTTGTCGCGCTCGACGATCAGGACCGGAACCTCTGGGACCGCACAAACATTGCCGAGGCGACGACCCTGTTGCAAAAGGCCCAGCGGATCGGCCATCGCGGCGTCTATATCATTCAGGCTGCGGTGGCTGCGGCCCATGCCCATGCTGCCTCGGTCGACGACACGGACTGGGCCGTGATCGAAGCCCACTATGCCGCCCTATACGCGCTGCAGCCAACCCCTGTGATCCGGCTCAACCAGATCGCGGCGCAGGCCAAGCTGCGGGGTCCGCGCCATGCGTTGAAAGCGATGGAGGCTCTGGAAGCGGATCTATCCGCTTATCGTTGGTTTCACACCATGCGCGGCGGGCTGTTGCAGCAAGCAGGTGACCACAGACCCGCGATTGCAGCCTTTGAAACCGCGCTGACCCTCGCCCCCACGGACCCTGAACGCGTTGCGATCATGGACAAAATCGGGATCAGCAAAAAAGAACTGGGCGGCGTGTAGGGATACCGCCCCCCTCGCGCGTCCTTGGATCAGACCCGCACGGGGCGGGGCGCAACCAAGGGAGATACACATGAGTATTCTTGAGATGACCACTGTCGGCAATTCCGGCTGGATCGGACATTCTGGACCGGATCAGGGCAAGGCCAAAGCTTTCTACCAGGCGGTGCTGGGCTGGGCGATCAACGACATGCCGATGCAGGACGGGTCAAGCTATTCGGCGGCAGTGGTGGGCGAAACCGCCATTGGCGGCTTTTCCCCGATGCCCGAGGACAGTGGAAGCTGGACAATCTTCTTCACCGTGGCCGACGTGGATGCCAGCGTCGCCAAAGCCGAGGCGCAGGGGGCCGCCGTTGTCCAACCGGCGATGGACATGTCCGGCGTCGGGCGCATGGCCACGCTGACCGACCCGCAGGGGGCGCGGTTCGCGCTGATCACCTATGAAAGCATGGCGTCCTGAGCGCAGTCTGGAAGGAACAATCAGATGCAACAACTCCCCTCTATCGCGCTGGCCGTGACGGCGGTGTTTGTCCTGATGAGCATTCCGATGGCGATGGCCGTCGGGGTAAGGCGCGCCAGAACCGGCATTCCCTTGCTGCATGGCGAGGATGAAGGGCTGCTGCGCCTGATGCGGGCGCATGGCAACTTCATCGAATATGTCCCGCTGGCCCTGCTGGCCCTTGCCGGGGCCGAGGTTACGGGAACCGAGCCCTGGCTTGTGGCCCTGTGCGGCGGCGTGCTGCTGCTGGCCCGCCTGATCCACTATTTCAGCCTGCGCGCCTCGGCCGAGGGCAAAGGGCGCGCGATTGGCGCGGCGCTCACAACCCTGACCATGACGGTGCTGGCGCTAGCGATCCTGTGGCAACTCGGGACCGGTGGATAAAGCGCTCAACGCCCGTATGCGCGACGCTCTGGCCGCGCATACGGGCATCGGGTAGGGCAGCGCCGCTTTGCCTGACCGGGTTTCACCGCATCAATCGGCGTCTTCCGGATCGTGAACGGGATCGAGCACAAGAACCAGACGGGTTTCACCCGAGCCCGCGATTGGCGGAGACCGGTGCAACAGACCCGATGGCGGGTTCACCGGCCACAGCGTGCCACGCATGACCATCGGGGCTCCGGTCGCGACGGTGAAGATCCGCTTCGGGTCCTGGCCATCGCGCGAAATCCCGTATTGCGTGCCCGTGCCCCGGTAGGTGCAGATCAGGCGCGCCGAGATCGCGTCGATATGGAACTTGCGGCAGGCATTTGTGCTGATCGCATCCAGACGAAGCCGCAGATACGGCGCGCGCATGATCCCGGCAAAGCTTGTGGCCAGATCGGCGATATCGTTTTCCAGCCAGCCGCGTTCGGGCGTGGTGTACATAGCTGCGATATCGCACAGGTGCCGTACCGCCCCGGGAATGGCGGCGGGGCGCAGGATCAGGCGCCCTCTGGGCAGATGTGACGGGTCGAGCGCATTGATCCATTTCTGAAACGCGGGGCTGAGCTGGCGTCGCCAGATCGCCGCCGCGCATCCGGGCGTTCCGATCCGGGCCAGACCCTCAGCCGTGTCGGCAATGCCGACGCTAGCGGTTGATTGTTCGATGTTGGCGCTCACAAAGGTCATGCGGCATCCTCCACCCGACGCCAGAGCGGGAACGGGTCCGGCAAATCAGTCGGCAGCGAGTCTGGGCCCGAAGCGACGGTTTCGGGCAGCAAACAGGCATCAAGCCGCGATTTCAGCGGCGGCCAGTCGATGCCCGCGCCGATAAAGACCAGCTCTTGCCTGCGATCACCCCAGGGGTCCGACCAATGCTGTTTGATATAGCTGAGGACAGACGAGTGTTCCGGCCACCGGCTTTCCGGAACCGAGGCCCACCAGGTGCCGATTGGCTGAACGCTCGACAGCGCGCCCGCGAGCGAGAATTCCGCAACCCATTGAGGCCGTGTCGCGATCCAGAAATGCCCCTTGGCCCGGATCACGCCCGGCAGGTCGCCGTTCAGCAAAGCCAGAATTTTCTCGGGCTTGAAGGGTTGGCGGGCGCGATAGACGAATGAGGAAACACCGTATTCTTCGGTTTCCGGAACATGATCCGCAAAGCCGTAAAGCTCTTTTGCCCACATCGGATGCTGATGGGCCGCTTCGAAATCGAACAGCCCGGTGTCCAGAATGGCGTCGCTGGCCACGTCGGAGTGGTTGGTTTCGATTATCTTCGCATCCGCATTCAGGCTGCGAATGATCTTGCGGGCGGCATCGGTCCGCTCGGGCCCGGCATCACTGACCTTGTTGAGCACGACCACATCGGCAAATTCGATCTGATCCGTCAGAAGGTGCACCAGTGTCCGCTCGTCTTCTTCACCCAGCGTCTCGCCCCGGTCATGCAGGAAATCGTGGCTCGAGAAGTCCCTGAGCAGGTTCACCGCATCCACGACGGTCACCATCGTATCGAGACGGGCGACATCCGACAGGCTGTCACCATCTTCGTCGCGAAAATCAAAGGTCGCCGCGACGGGCAGAGGTTCCGAGATCCCCGTGGATTCGATCAGCAGGTAATCGAACCGGCCTTCCGCCGCCAGCCGCCGCACCTCGGCCAGCAGATCATCGCGCAGAGTGCAGCAGATGCAGCCGTTGGACATCTCAACCAATGTCTCGTCGGTGCGGCTGAGTTCGGTTTCCGCCCGCACGAGGTCGGCGTCGATATTCACCTCGGACATGTCATTGACGATGACGGCGACGCGCCGGCCTTCGCGGTTGTTTAGGACGCGGTTCAGAAGGGTGGTTTTGCCAGCGCCGAGAAAGCCGGACAGGACGGTGACGGGAAGACGGGTATCGGTCATGGCTGGGGGATATCTCGCTTTTTTGGCGGTTGGGTAATCAATTTGCAACGTAATATCATAACATATACAGCAAGCACAAGGGATCCCCCCGCACATGACCCCCTCAAACCGTGGCGTCCCGTCGCGGGGCCATGCCGCCACCAACCGATACGTTCGTTCAACCCCCCTGCCCTTCACTGGCCGCAGCGGTCAGAAACGCCTCAGGGCTGTCGACTTCCTCCAGCTTCCGCCCGTTGATCCACCAATAGCGGTTGCCCACGTTGCGCAGGAAACTGCGGTCGTGGCTGACCAGCAAACAGGACGCGCCGTGGGCGATCAGCTCGGCCTCCAGCGCCTCCTGCCCGTCGATATCCAGATGGTTTGTCGGCTCGTCCAGCAGGTAGAAATTGGGGTTTTCAAGCCGCAGCATCAGCATCGCCAGCCGGGCCTTCTGTCCGCCCGACAGCGCGGCTATCTTAGTGCTCTGCATCTGAAAAATGATGCCCGCCCCGGCCAGAACCGCCCGCGCGCGTTGATCGCCGATGTCGAATCCGGCGGTCACCAGACCTAGCGGCGTTTCGCCCTTGTCCAGCTGGCTCAGATGCTGATCGGAGATCGCCGGAACAACCGAGGGCGCGCATTTGACCCTGTCATCCGCACTGGTCAGGGCCTGCTGGATCATCCGGACCAGCCGGGTTTTCCCTGCCCCGTTCCTGCCCAAAAAAACGATGCGGTCGCCCCGAGCAATCCACTTATGGCCCGTCCGGTAAAGCAGCCGCCCATCCGGTGTCTCGACCGCCAGATCATCCAGCGTGATCAGCGCCTTGGCATGGGTGCCGCTGTTGCCCAGCCGGATATCGCCCGCCGAGCGTTCGCGGTGGACCGGTCTGGCCGCGGCCTCCAGCCGGTTGGCGCGGTCGGTTAGCTGTTTGGTCTTGGTCAGCAACAGATCTGACCCCGAGTTGATCCCGACATTTTTCAGCGCCGCCGCCTGTCGGCGCAGCTGCCGGGCCTTGTTCATATCATTGGCCAGCCGCCTTTCATCCGCCGCATCTGCCGCGTCAAGCGCGGCCCGGGCGGCGGAATAGGGCAGCGGAAACGAACGCGAATTTTCCGGACGCAGGAACAGCGTGCGGTTGGTCGTGGCATCCAGAAACGCCCGGTCATGCGAGGTGATCAGCGCAGGCGTTTCCCGTGGCAGCGCCGCCAGCCAGCGTTCCAGCAGGGCAATGCGGTTCAGATCCAGATGGTTGGTCGGCTCATCCAGCAGCAACATGTCCGGTTCATTGATCCAAACCGCCGCCAGCATCGCCGTGCGCTGCCAGCCCCCGCTCAGGTCGGACAGGGGCCTGTGCTGCAGCTCATGGGGCACGCCGAGGTCATCCAGCACCACATCGACGCGCCAGCTTTCGTAGTCCGCCTGATCCCCCGGAAGCGCCGCCCGCACGTAGTCATACAGCGTCAGCGCTTGCGCCTGCCGCGGGACATATTGTTTCACATATCCGACCCGCAGGCCACGGGCGCGGGTGATGTCGCCGCTGGTCGGGTCATGCTCGCCCGCCAGACAGGCCAGCAAGGTGGATTTGCCGCGTCCGTTTGCGGCAACCAACCCGATCCGGTTGGATTTTGCGATTGTCAGGTTGAGGCCAGAAAAAAGCGGTTCGCCAAGGGTCACGCCCAAAGCAGAGATGTTGAGAAGGGTCATAGGTTATCTCGGGTCACAAAGGTATGGCCGCAGCGCGGCTATGGGCAGACCGTCGATAAGGTTTGTCTCGGGTCAGCCCTGCAAACGGATCTGCAGGGCAAAACGCGGGCCATGCTGAAGTCGGCGGATGATACGCATGTTCAGCTCGTGCCCTCCCGTTGTTGAATGTGACCGTGCGGTCGACGATAGGGACGAACCGGCTATTTGGCAAGCCGGCGACCCGGTCCAGCCCCGACCGGCAACGTCAGGTCTTGTCCAGATCGCTTTCCGGCTGCAACCGGCTGGACAGCAGGATCAGCAGCAGGAAGGAAAGGTTCAAGGCAACATTGGCCGGTGCGCCGGCAAGAACGGATCCGGCGCTGTCCGTGCAAAACCAGACCCACGCCGCCATCTTCGCAACTTTGGCCGCCGCCGAGGGGGAAACGGGTGCGACGTAAGTTCCCAATGCCCACTGCATCGCGCCCAACCCGGCGGTCAGGCCGCCGACAATCGCCAGCAGCAAGGGCGACGGGATCGGCAGGCCTGACGGAATGGTATAGAACGGCCAGTAGGCCACTGTCAGCAAGACATGCGCGGGACCGTGCAAAGCGGGCAATGCGGTGAGTACAAACAGTACCCCGATGACGACCAGAACTATGCCGGACAGACGCATGGCGGATTGTTGTTGGGTCATGATGTCCTCCTTTGAAGCCCGCCCTTCATGCTACCCGGGGCGTATGCAGATCAATTACGTCAGAGGTAAGTGATTTCCGTTCAGGCGATTGCTAAACTCGCGCCATGAGCCCCTATCCCAGTTTGTTGAAGGAATGGCGAAAACGCCGCAGGATGAGCCAGCTTGATCTGGCGACCGAGGCGGATGTCAGCGCGCGCCACATCTCGTTTCTCGAAACCGGCCGGTCCCGGCCCAGCCCGGACATGATCCTTCACTTGTCCGACGTCATGGACATCCCGGTCGAGGCCAGAAACCAGATGATGCGCGCCGAAGGCTTCGCGGCCCGCTTTGCCGCGACCCCCCTTGATGATGCCGCCATGGCACCGATCCGCGACGCCGTCGAATGGACGCTGAAACGGCATGACCCCTTTCCGGGGATGGTGCTGGACCGGGTCTGGAGGATCGTCCGGCTCAACCGGCCCGCCGAACTGCTTTTTGCGCCGCTGGGGGTCGAAACCGGGCAAAGCCTGCTGTCGCTTCTGACCAGCCCGGTCATGGCGGAACTTGTCGAAAACTGGCCCGAGGTTGCGCATCACATGATGCTCAGGCTGCGTTCGGAAAGCGCCAATGCCGGAGGGCTGCCCGAACTGGACGCGGCAGCACAGGCGCTTGCGACCTGGGCGAAAGCCCATAGTGACAGGGCCTTTGGGCCCACCGTCCCGGCGATCTATCGTTTTGGAGACCAGCGGATTTCAATGTTCGGCACCGTCGCGCAATTCAGCACCGTCACGGATGTGACGCTGGACGATCTGAAGATCGAACTGTTCTTTCCGTCCGATGAAACAAGTGCTGCTTTTCTCAGGTCGATTTCCGGTCCGGGGCAGGATTGACGACGGCGGAACAGGGTCAGGAAAGGGCGTCGCAGATTTGCCAACCATGAATGGCTGAATTCTCGTACTCAAACGACCCCTACCCTGCTTCCGTGAACGTCGCCCGCGGATTCACCTGACAAGTCGCTGCCGGACCCGTATTGTTCTGACATTTGATGGCCCGGTTCGACGTGAGGACCAGAACAATGACCAACACGGAACAGCAATCGGGAAAATCGACCGAAGGCATGCTGGATTACAACGAAAACTCCTCGGCGCAGCTGCAGCTGGTGCGTCTGTTGTCGCCGCTTGTTCGGGAACTGGTGGCTTCGATGGACCCGCCCGGCGCCGAGTTCAGGATCGTGGATTACGGGTGCGGGCCGGGTGTCAACTCCATCGAGATGGTCAAACCGGTGATCGCGGCCTGTCAGGAGACATTTAACGAGACTCCGATTGTCGTGTGCCATTCCGATCAGGTTGGCAACGACTGGAACACCCTGTTCAAACTGGTTTCGGGCCCTGATGGTTACCAACACATCGCCAAAGATATCCGCACCGAAGCCGCCATCGGATCCTTTTACGATCAGGTCACATCCCCCGCATCGGTTTCCCTGGGGACATGCGTTTTCGCAAGCCATTGGCTGAGCCGGGGTATTCAACTGGATTCGGCCGGAACCGTCTGGTTTGCCGATCTGCAAGGGGATGCGCGGGATGTTGTCGACCGGATCGCGCAAAGGGACTGGACCCGGTTCCTGCTGCATCGCGCCCGGGAACTGCGCGGCGGGGGATATCTTGTTGTCGGAACGCTCGGCTCGGTCCCCGACCCGTCCGAGAAGAACGAGAACGCCGCGTCCGGGCGCGGCATATACCGCGCGATTCAGGTTGTTGCACAAACTATGGCCGAGGATGGCCTGATCAGCCCCGAAAGCCTGGGGTCGTTTCTGTTTTCGCTCTGGTTCATGACCGAAGCCGAGGCGCGCCAGGCTCTGGAAGACAACACCGAGCTGAGGACCGAGTTCGGCATCTGCCGCATCAGCGTCGAACCCGCCCCGATCAAAGCCGGTGACATCTTCGAAGACTATATCGGCGACCCCCGCACCTATGCCCAAAAATATGTCGGGTATATCCGGGCCTTTGGCGATTCCACGTTAAGAACGCATCTGTTCGGCCACAATTGTGAAGGTTCAGAACAGCTCGATCAGCTCATGACAGAATTCTACGCTCGCCTTGCGCAACTCTATGAGCAGGAAACGAACAGATACGCCTGTGAAGTCTGGCACCTTATCGTCGTTCTGCGCAGAAAATAACGCGGCTCGCAACGCTGCAGGAACCGGCTGATCGAGCGCCAGTGATCAACCGGGATCGGTCACATCGATCCGGTCATCGGCGCGCCAACAGGGAATGCAAAATGAAATCCTCCACGCAGCCGATGATCCCGGTCATCGGTACTTCTGACAGAACGCTGCGATAGGCGCTGCCCTCAAGCACCTCGATCATCATTTGCGCAGCCTGCAGGGAATCCGGAACAGCGCGCAGGTCTCCGTCTGTGATCCCGCGCTTTATGACGGCTTCCAGCGCATCGGTCAGCAGCGCCTGGTTTTCCACAAACAGTTGGGCAATATCGGGCTGACGAATGGCTTCGCTGGAAATTTCCAGTGTCAGGATGACGTTTTCCGGTGCAGCCAGGTAGTTGGCATAAGCGTTGATGAATGTCTTCAAGACCTCGGGTGCCGATGCGCCCGAGGTCAGAATGCCAAGGAACTGTTCCAGATCACGCCGTTCCAGCATTGCGATTTCCACCAGCACATCGTGTTTTCCGCGAAAGTGGTTGTAGAGATTTCCAAGGCTGACCCCCGCTTTGGCCGCAATGTCCCGCACGCCGGTCTGATGATAGCCCTTTTCCAGAAAGCAAATGACGGCGGCTTCCAATATCTGATTGCGCCGCTTGGCCGTCGCCCTCTGCCGTGAGGAGCCCTGAGTGTTTTCGGATTTTGACATTTTTTGCTTTTCAATATTGAACGAACGATCGTTCATAGTATATGACATCTCATCACCCACCGCAAGCCGATGCGGATTCGATTGTGCAGGAAATCTAGGAACCATGACGGACAACGCGCCTGAAAACCCGCAAAACCCAACCCGCCGATGGCTTTGGATCGCAGTGTCACTGGCACTGCTGATCGCGGTTGTCGTCGTGTTGTTCGACACCGAAGATACCATCGATGTGAACGCGTCCCGGGGCCCTGCGCCGCCGCCGGTGGTCTCGGTCGTCACGGTTGCGCCGGAAACGGTGCAGGCGCAGGTCTCGGCCTTTGCTGCGGTTCGGCCGCGATGGGATGCCGAGCTGCGCGCAGCCGTATCCGGGCGCATTGTCAAAGTGCACGAAGCCGCGCTGGCCGGGTCCAAGGTGACGCGCGGCGCGCTTTTGTTTTCAATCGAAAACGCCCCCTATCAAAGCGCCGTGGCCGCAGCGGAAATGGAATTGGAAGAGGCGGAACTGGCGCTGTTGCGGGCGCAGAACAATGTTACGGTTGCACGGCGGCAATTCAAACGGGACGGTGTGGAGCCCCCCAACGATCTGGCGCTGAACCTGCCGCAGCTGCGCATTGCGGAAAAATCCGTTGCGACGGCCAAAGCGCGTCTGAATGCGGCGCGCAATGAATTGGCCGATGCGGATGTCACCGCGCCGTTTTCGGGTTTTGTCACCCGCCGCTTTGCCAGCCTTGGCCAGACGGTCGCTCCGGGTGAAGCGCTTATACATCTTTCGGATAACCGGCATATCGAATTGGTGGCCGGGTTCAGTCAGGCGGATTGGGCGCTGCTGGATCACCCGATCTCGGGCAAAACGGCAGAGCTGCTTGATCGCGCCGGTGCCATTCTGGGTCAGGCGCAGGTACGTCGCGGCGGCGGGTTCTTGGATCAGGACACGCGACAGGTGCGTGTGTTTCTGGATGTGGCAACTCCCGATGACCGGATACTGGCCGGAGATTTTCTGAGGGTTCGTCTGCCGGGGAGAGCCATTGGGAATGCGCTGACCCTGCCTGAAAGCACCCTGACCCGCGCCGGGACCGTTTGGCTGGTGAATGACGACGGACATCTGCAAAGGATCACCCCGACCATTCTTTTCCGCAACGAAGGCACCATCACGATCTCTGCCCCCGAAGGGCCCGGGCCATGGCGCGTTGCCAGAACGCCTTTGGCCTCTTTTCTGCCCGGCCAGCAGGTCACGCCGCAAGCGGTTGAGGGCTGAGCCATGCATGTCCTGACCTCTTGGTTCATCCGCAACCCCGTCGCCGCAAATCTAATGATGGCGCTGATCCTGTTCCTGGGCGTTCAGACGCTGTTGACCATTCGGATCGAGGGCTTTCCGCGCATCCCGCCCGAAAGCGTGACAATCGCGATCGAGTTTCCGGACGCGACGGCTGAACAGGTGGACGAGTTGATCACGCAAAAGGTCGAGCAGGCTCTTGAAGGGCTGGAAGGCGTGCGCAATGTCACCTCGCAATCCCAGAACGACCTCAGCCTTGTCACGGTCCGCCGGGCCGGGGGCGAGGATCTGCAGGCCGTTTTGGACCGGGTGCGCATTCGGATCGATGGGCTGACCGACCTGCCCGACAGCGCCCGCCGCCCGGTGATCGAGGCTTCGGGGTTTGATTTCCCGGCGCTCTATCTGAACCTCTATGGCGAAACCGACCCGGCCACATTGCAAAACCTGGCGCAGCGCCTGAAAGAAGAGCTGCTGGCACAGCCGGACCTGTCCCGCCTGCAAATCTGGGGCCTGATTCCACGAGAGCTGCGCATCGAAATCGACCCGGCGGTGCTGCGCCACTATGGCCTGACCGTGGCAGACGTGACCCGCGCCATCGAGGAAAACTCGCTGACCTTTCAGGCCGGGCATCTGCGCACCGATGGCGGCACCATCTTTCTGCGGGCCGATGACCGGGCGAGATACGCGCCGGAATATGCGGACCTGCCCGTCATCCAGCGCGCCGACGGCTCTGTTGTGCCATTGGGCGATATCGCCCGGATCGAGGATGGGTTTGAAGATGGCGAGTACCTGTTTCGGCTGAATGGCAAACCAACCGTAGGGATGGAGGTTCTGGTCGGGCAGAAGGAAAACCTGCTGCAGATCAGCGACGTGGTGCGCGGCACGGTGGATGGGTTCAGCCGCCAGTTGCCGTCGCAGGTTTACATCGATGTCTGGGGGGACAGCGCCGGCTATATCTCGGACCGGCTGGCGCTGCTGCGGTCAAACGGCGTGCAGGGGCTGATCCTTGTCACGCTGATGCTGTCGGTGTTCTTGAACGTGCGGCTGGCCTTCTGGGTGGCAATGGGCATACCGATCTCGGTCATGGGGGCGATTGCCGTCGCGGGGTCGAAATGGGTGGATTATTCGCTGAACGATGTCACCACATTCGGCCTGATCGTCGCCCTGGGCATCCTTGTCGATGACGCCGTCGTTGTTGGCGAAAGCGTTTTCGAAGAACGCCGGAAGGGCCACGACCCGATCAAGGACACCGAGCGCGGCGTCAACCGCGTGGCCATCGCCACGGTGTTTGGCGTATTGACCACCATCGCTGCCTTCTTCCCGATGCTGCTGATCGACAACCCGCTGGGCAAGGTGCTGGCCGGGTTTTCGGGTATCGTGATTCTGGCGCTGATCTTCTCGCTTATCGAAAGCAAATTCATCCTGCCCGCCCATCTGGCGCATACCCCGATGCGGCAGCAGCGGCGATATCTGATCACCCGTCTGTGGGGTCGCGTGCAGGACGGGGCGCAGGGCGGTTTGAACTGGGTCCGGGACCGGCTTTATCAGCCCGTTCTGGTGGCCGCCTTGCGCCACCGCTATGCGGTGCTGATCCTGTTTGTTGCCGCCGCGACGCTGGGGCTTGGCTTGATGTACAAGGGCAAGGTCCGGACGGTGTTTTTCCCCGAAGTGCCGGGGCAGATCATCACCGTCAATCTGGAAATGGACGCCCGCGCGCCGTTCAGCCTGACCCGCGCCAACGTGGATCGAATTGAACGCAATCTGAACGATCTGAACGCCGAACTGGCCCGGGACGCGGGCATGACCACGCCGCCCGTCCAGACGGTTTTTACCATCATCAACAGCGCCGGCAGCGCGCAGATCTATGCCGAGATGATCCCGGTTGCCGAGCGCCCGGATGTGCCCATCCTGAACGTGGTGCGCGCATGGCGCGACCGGGTGGGCGAGGTCGAAGGCGCGACCGAGCTGGAATTCACCGGATCGGAATCGCTGGCCGGTGGGTTCCGCATCCGGCTGGCCTCGAAAGACGAAGACCTGTTGCAGGATGCCAGCGCCGAGATAAAAGCCTTTCTGTCTGAAATCGAGGGCGTTGCAAATATCCGCGACGGGCTGGTCGGGGGGCAGCCCGAGCTGCGATTGCGCCTGCGCCCGGACGCGCGCCATTTGGGGTTCAACGCCGACAGCCTGGCCCGTCAGATCGGCTATGGGTTCGGCGGTGCCGAGGTGACCAAGGTCAGGCGGGACGGGTCTGAAATACGGGTGGTCGTGCGGAACGCGCGTGAAAACCGCGATGCGGTGTCCGATCTGATGCAAACCCGCTTGCGCAGCGCATCTGGCTCCTGGGTGCCGCTCGAGACGGTCGCCGAAATCGAAGGGGCCTACGCCTCGGGCATCGTCAATCGCCGCGATGGCAAGCGGATGAATATCGTCGCGGCTTCCATCGACCGCGACCGCGTCGCCCCGGAAGAGGTCGGTCAGGCCGTTTTCGAACAACTGGTCCCCGAACTGCGCGCGAAATATCCTAGCGTCACCGTCCTGCCCGCCGGAGAGCTGGAGGAGATGGCAGATATCAGCGACGGGCTGAAACGCGCGCTGCTGCTGGCGGCGGTGCTGATCTATGTGCTGATGGCGGTGCCGCTCAAAAGCTACTGGCAGCCCTTCGTCATTCTGGCCATCGTTCCGTTCGGATTTATCGCTGCTGCGGTCGGCCACCTGATCATGGGGGTTTCGCTGTCGCTGTTTTCCTTCTTCGGAATGCTGGCGCTGACCGGTGTGATCGTGAATGACAGCCTGGTGATGATCACACGCTACAACCAGAACCGGGAGGAAGGCCAGCCCGTGGATCTGGCCTTGCACGGTGCGGGCATCGGACGGTTCAAGGCCATCTTTCTGACGACGGCGACGACCGTGATCGGCCTGCTGCCGCTGCTCACCGAAACCTCGGAACAGGCGCAATATCTGATCCCGGCGGCGATCTCTCTGGCCTTTGGCGAGCTCTTCGGCACCGCCCTGATGCTGCTGCTGGTGCCGGTGCTGGTCGCAATCACCGAGGATGTGATCGCCGTTTTCAGACCCCTCCCCACAGATACAGAACCGAAAAGGAAAAACGCATAATCCGAACCTCGCGTCAAACCCCTCCTGCGGCAGCAGGTCTGAGCATGACCGAAACGCCCCGTCCGCACGGCCTCGGCCCGACCAGTGCCCCGCATCCCGACAACCTTCGCAATCGCAACGGCCAGTAACCCAGATGCTGAAAGATCAAAAACTGACGATTGGTACGCTGCTCAGCGTGTTTCGCCGGCGCGTCGGTGTGAC
This sequence comes from Ruegeria sp. F5, assembly GCF_056533845.1. NCBI lineage: Bacteria > Pseudomonadati > Pseudomonadota > Alphaproteobacteria > Rhodobacterales > Roseobacteraceae > Ruegeria > Ruegeria sp. F5. The sequence goes on from NZ_JBQFOU010000013.1 coordinate 105,364, forward strand.
GTGGGGCCTGATCCTGTCCGAGACCGGGCTGACCGTCATGATCCCGCTTTATATGGGTTTTGCCATCGATGGGCTGCTCGACGGGAATGTCATACCCCTTGTCCATCTCGGGGCACTTATGGCTGTTCTGACCCTAATCGGCGTGATCCGCCGGATCTATGACACGCGGGTCTATGGCACGATCCGCGTTGAATTGGGCAAGGCGCTTGCATCCCGGTTTTCGACCCTGCCCGTATCCTCGCTGAACGCCCGCGTCGGAATGGGGCGGGAGCTGGCCAATTTTCTCGAGGACGTCCTGCCCACGGCAATCGCAGGTGTCGTGCAGTTCGTCATATCCGCAATCCTGCTGTTTTATTTCTCGCCGGTCTTGGCCCTGTCGGCCTGCGGTGCCCTGATTGCCATGCTGACCGTCTACGCCCTGTTCCACACGACGTTCTGGGAATGGAACCGGGCCCTGAATCATCAGATGGAGCAGCAGGTCAGCATCTTGGAGCAACGCAAGGACCGCCCTATTCTGGTTCACCTCAAACGGCTGCGCCAACACGAAGTGAAACTCTCGGATACCGAGGCGGTCCTGTATGGGGTGATCTTCATCCTGCTTATCGGCCTGATCCTGTTCAACCTTTGGTTTGCAACGCAAAATCTTGAGGCGACACCGGGCGCGATCTTCTCGATTGTCAGCTATACATGGGAGTTCGCCGAATCCGCGCTGGCCCTGCCGGTCACGCTGCAATCGTGGTCGCGCCTGTCGGAAATCACCACGCGCCTGCAACGCGGCTGATCAAAAGGCCGCACCCGTCATTGCGGCGGGCACGGCGTGCAATTTAACGCTCAAGCGCGTCGCGCAGGCGGAAGTACCAGATCGCGGCTGTTCCGTAGATCGGGTGCAGCCGGTGCAGGGGCAGCTTTTTGATCGGGTCCACCGGCAGCGGCAGGGGAACGGATGGTGTCGCCAGATGCCGCCCAATTGCGGCGCCCAATGCGCTGCCAAGGGCAAGGCCGCGACCGTTATACCCCAGCGCGGCAGTGACGCCGGGCGCGGGGGTGGTAGACATGCGGCAGATGATCCAGCGTCATCGCGGCGCGGCCGGACCAGGTGAATTCCAGTTTCTGATCCCGCAGCATGGGAAACAGATGTTCGAGATCCGCCCGGATGCGCCGGTAAGAGGCCGGCCCGCCCGGTTCGGCGAAATGGCCCCGGCCCCCCACCATCAGACGGTTGCCCGGACCGATGCGGAAGTAATTGGCCAGCCGCCGGGTGTCCGACACCACCGCGCCCTGCGGCAGGATTGTCCGGCTGACCTCATCCGGCAGCGGAGTGGTGGCGACCTGAAAACTGTTTGCAGGCACCATGGTTTGCCGCAGCCCGGGCCACAGGTGGCCGGAATAGCCATTGGTGGCCAGCACGACCTGATCGCAGGTGATGTGCCCCTGCGCGCCCGCCATCCCGCTTTATGCCGCTGACGGCGCTGTTGCCGTGAACACGGCCACCGGCCCTGGAAACCGCCTCGGCCAGCCCCATCGCGTAGTTGAGCGGGTGGACGCATCCGGCGCGCAAATCCTTCCACCCCGACACAAATCCGCTTGCGCCGGTCTGCCGAGCGACCGCCTCGGCATCCAGCCATTCGGCGGCGGTTCCACGGCGGACCCATTGTTCCATCCGGCTTTGCAGGGTCGCGATATGCGAGGTCTTGACGGTGGTCTGAATCCACCCTTTCCGGCGCGGATCACAGGCGATCCGATGCTTTTCGATCACCTCAAAGACATGATCGGCCGCTTTCCCGACAAAGTCGGCTGTCGCCTCGCCAAACCGGCGGTCCAGCGTGTCGGGGTCGTATTTCAGGCCGGGAATGACCTGACCGCCGTTGCGCCCGCTGGCCCCGAAACCGGGCTGTTCGGCATCGACCACGATGACCGAAGCCCCGGCTTCCGCCAGCGCCAGCGCGCAGGACAGGCCGGTATACCCCGCGCCGATCACCGCGACGTCGGTTCTGTGATCGCCGCTCAGGGCCGGGAACTGTGACGCCGGGTTTGCGGTGGCAGACCAGATGGAAGGGTGCATGGCGGGTTCGGTCTCAGGCGGGTGGCGCGGCGGGTCAGTTTTTGTCTTCGATCAGGAAATACAGCTTTCGGACATGTTCGTGAACAATCCAGCTGCCTTTCCACCCTTTCGGCAGGATCAGAAAGTCGTCCGGGCCCAGCGTGACGGAATGCCCGCCATCCGCATCCGTGACCGTCGCCGAGCCCGAAAGGATATGGCAGTATTCGGCAACATCCGCCCGGTCTGCGGTGAATTCTCCGGGCGTGCATTCCCAAATGCCGATTTTCGTGCCGCCCGTGGGCGAGCTGTGCAACGGCGCTTTGGCTTCGCGCTGGCCGTCGGTCAAAGTTGTGGGTTTCGCTGCGAAGTCGGCGACCTGAACGGTGCTCAGGTCCTTGATGCCGGAAAGGCTGATCATGCTGTTGCCCTAATGTCTGTCGGTTCAAAAAACGGCCGCGGCGTGTGGGGCCACGGTCCTACCCCGCTTCCGGGTGCGTGACCCGTCTGAGGAAATCGCGGGTGCGGGGATGCGAGGGGTTGTGCAGCACCTCTTTTGCCGGTCCCTGTTCGGCGATCTGCCCCTTGTCCAGAAACAGAACCCGGTCGGCGACTTCGCGCGCGAACTGAATCTCGTGGGTCACCACCAGCATGGTCATGTGTTCCTCGGCCAGCGAGCGCATGACCTGCAGAACCTCACCCACCATCTCGGGATCCAGCGCCGAGGTCGGTTCGTCCAGCAAAATGGCACGGGGCTGCATGGCAAGGGCGCGGGCGATGGCAACCCGCTGTTGCTGGCCGCTGGACAGCGAGGCCGGATAGGCGTCGATCTTTTCAGCCAGACCGACCCGTTCCAGCAGGGCAATGGCGCGGTCGCGCACCTCGGCCTTGTCCTGTTTCAGAACGTAGACCGGACCCTCCATGACGTTTTCAAGCGCGGTGCGGTGCGGAAACAGGTTGAACCGCTGGAACACCATGGACACCTGCGCCCGCAAGCCGTGGATCGCGGGGGACGAGACGTCCACGCGCTGCCCGTCGATGAAAAGATCGCCGGCCTCGTAGGATTCCAGCCCGTTGACGCAGCGCAGCATCGTGGATTTGCCCGACCCGGACGGACCGATCAGACAGACGACCTCGCCCGCGTCAACCTTGGCATTGACGCCTTTCAGAACGTCGAGCGGGCCAAAGGACTTGTGTACGTTGTTGAATTCGATCATTTCGCGCCGTCCAGCTTGGCTTCGACCCGCCGGATGGCGATGTTCAGGGGGATGGTCAGGCAGAGGTAGAGGAACGCCACCAGCGTGAATACGGTCATGTTGTCAAAGGTCGACGACGCCAGGGTCTTGCCCCGCATGGTCAGTTCCGCGACCGAAATCACCGAGACCTGCGAACTGTCCTTGAGCAGCGTGATCGTGTTGTTGCCGTAGGGCGGCAGGATGATCCGGAACGCCTGCGGTAGCACGACCCGGCGCATCATCATGCCATGTTTCATCCCGATGGATTTCGCCGCTTCGATCTGGCCGCGATCCACCGCCTCGATCCCGGCCCGGAAGGTCTCGCCGATATAGCAGGAATAGGTCAGCGCCAATCCGATCACCCCGGCCTGAAACGCAGTCAGGTCGATGCCGATCTCGGGCATGACGAAGTAGATGTAGAACAGCACCACCAGGATCGGGATGCCGCGGATGAACTCGGTCAGATAGCGGATGGCCTTGGCCAGCGCCGGGATGCCCGAGGTTCTGAGCAGCGCCCAGAACAGCCCCAGCAGCGTTGACAGGATCAGCGCCAGAATGGTGACGGCAATCGTCAGTTTCAGGCCGCTCCACAACAGCGGCATATACTCGACCGAGCGCTCAAAGAAGGAAGACATTGGTATTTGGTCCTGCTGCGATGACGGCCGCAGCGTTTTTCCGCCGCGACCGCCGCCGTCATTTCCGGGTAGCCTGTTACAGACCGTATTTGCCGAAGATGGCCTGCAGCTCTCCGTTGTCCTGCATCTTGACCAGCGCCGCGTTCACCTGGCCCAGCAATTCGGCATTGCCTTTGTCCACGGTCAGACCGACATTGCCCGGTTTCATCGGCTCGTATCCTTCGACCAGCCGGACACCCAGATCGGGGTTCTGGAAATTTTGATAACCCACGATCGGGCCATCGACGAACCCGGCCTTGATCCGGCCCAGCTGAACGTCACGCATGATGTCGGCAATCGAGTCATACAGTTTGATTTCGCCAAACCCGCCGATTTCGGTCAGCGCGTCGGCATATACCGTTCCAACCTGCGCCCCGATCACTTCGCCGGCCAGATCGTCGCGGGTGTAATTCTCGGGGTTATCCGCCGCCACGAACATGGCATCGCCATAGCTGTAGGGGCTTTCCGAGAAATCCACGACCTGCGCGCGCCTGTCGGTGATCAGCATCCCGGCCGAGATCAGGTCGATCTTGCCGGTGTTCGGGGCGGGAATAAGTGCGGAAAAGGCGGTGATCTCAAAGTTGATATCGACCCCGATTTCCGACCCGATCGCATTGGCGATATCGACCATCGCGCCGGTCGGTTCCTGCGTTTACGTGTCGACGAAGGTGAAGGGAACACCGGTTGTTGTCACACCCACATTCAGGGTCTCGGCAAGGGCGGCGGCGCCCAGGGACAGATAGGCTGACGCGGCCAGGGCGACGAGTTTATTCACGTGTATAAAAATTCTCCCAGCTGGATTGTACCTTTCTTATCAGCACCATGGATATGCCGCCTATGAAAGGTTCACGGGGAACGCTATAGGAAAGTGAATATACGTCAACAAAATTTTCACATATTTGAAATCAGGAGGCGATAACCAATGGTTAGCCTTGTATTGACGTCAATTATCAATCCATTTTCATGGACATGAACAATTCCAGCCGATAGGTTGAACGGGCAGCACTCTGGAAGCAACCGGTACATCATCGCCATGTCACACACCGCAGATCACGCAGAACCGACCGAGCACGCGCCGACGGACGAGGATCGGCATCTGGGCCGCACCATACGCGACCGGCGCAAGGAGCTTGGCCTGTCGCTGGCACAGGTGTCCGACGCGGCGGGGATATCGGTCGGTCTGCTCAGTCAGATCGAACGCGGCATCTCTTCGCCCTCCGTCCGGGTGCTGCGCGCGATCAGTTCCGCCTTGCAGGTGCAGGTCTTGTATCTGTTCGGCGGCGAAGAAGGCGGCCCGGCCCATGACGACGGCTATATCGTGCGCGCCAACCGCCGCAGATCCATCGATCTGAGCGGCAAGGGGATGATGAAATCCTTTCTGACGGCGCATGACGAAGGCGAGCTTCAGGTCATGGATCTTGAACTGGACCAGTTCGGCGGATCCGGCGACGAACCTTTTTCACATGCGGGCGAAGAATGCGGCGTCGTGATTGAAGGCTGCCTGGAATTGCTGATCGACGGCCGCGCCTATACGCTGAACGAGGGCGACTCGTTTCACTTCGAAAGCAAGCTTCCGCACCGGTTCCGCAACCTTGGCAACGGGAAATGCCGGGTCATCTGGGCGACGACCCCGCCGATCTGGTAGAGGGTACTAAGTCCGGTTCTGAAGGTCATGGTCCGGGTCGCGACCATCCTGCAACAGACGCACAGGCAATCACTGCCCCCAGCCGATTGGCGCACGCCGGTGCCTGTCACTCTGCAGGTGCGATATAGGCGGTGGCCTCGATCTCGATCAGGGCCTCGTCCTCGACAAAATCCTTGATGAACAGCAGGGACATGGCGGGGTAATGCTTGCCAAAGATACGCTGATAGGTCTGGCCAATTTCCCGTTGCCTGGTCACGTATTCGCGCTTGTCCTTCACATACCAGGTCAGGCGCCCGATATCGGTGACATCGCCGCCCGCCGCGCGGACAATCTCGGCGATGTTGGTCAGGACCTGTTCCATCTGCCCGATAAAGCCGCCGCTGGCGAATTTCTTGTCCTTGTCCCAACCGATCTGCCCGCCCACATGCAGGGTTCCATCCGGCATCAGCATGCCGTTGGCGTAACCAAGGGCACGCGCCCATCCTTCGGGGTGAATCACTTTGGGCTTCATTACGTTGCCTCCATCGTGGTCCTGATATTCAGTTTGACCGGTCATCCGTCCAACCCTAGCCGAAAGCGCTGAACCTTGCCGGTTTCGGTGTTCGGCATCGCGGGGCGACTGTCGACCGGAACGCTCATATGTTTGCCATCCATATTCATACCCGGATCACACCCATCCCGGCCCGGGTCGCCGCGCGCAAGGCGTTTTCGGCCGACCACGGGATGGTCGAGGCATCGCCCAACACCACGATCACCGCCCAGACAAGCAATAGGCATGGCACCCTCCCGTTCAAAAGCCGCAGGCTCCTGCGCCTGAATCTGATTGTTGGGAGCGTACACGCGCGGCAAAATATTTCAAGATTAAATGTTTTAGACTTAAAGCATAAAGTGGCCTCCTGTCCGACACACCGTTTGCAGTTCAGGGGCGCAGCAGACGGCTGAATGGCAGTGCGTCGCGTAGTGGGAAACGGATGGTGCCAAAACCCACGAACGCTGGTGGTACGAATAGTGGCGCAATCCCAACCCGACGGTCTTTTGAACCGGCGGCTTTCGGGCCTGCAGCGATAATTTTTGTCGCTTGCAGGCCTTTTTGTCGCGAACGCACTTGTCGCCTTTTCGGAAACCGGGGAAAAAGAGGAATGATGCAAAACCGTATTGCAACACGTCCGGATCGCCGCGCCACCGGCTGCGATCTCGTGCCGCGTCGGGCGTGACACCCCGTTAGGTTCAGGGCTCATAGCCAATAGATGACGAGAGCTGCGAGGGCGATTGCTGAGAGGAAGACTTTCGGGCACCTGTCGTAACGGGTTTCCGCACGGCGCCAATCCTTGAGCCTGCCAAACATGATCTCGATCCGGTTGCGGCGTTTGTATCGGCGCTTGTCGTACTTCACCGTTGTCTTGCGCTGCTTCCGACCGGGGATACAAGCGCGTATCCCTTTGTCTTGTAACGCTTCTCGGAACCAATCGGCATCGTATCCGCGATCTCCGAGTAGCCAATCGACATTCGGTATGCCGCTGAACAGAGCCCGAGCACCGATGTAGTCGCTGATATGTCCTGCGGTTATAAACAGGTTCAGCGGGCGTCCCTGACTGTCGCAGATGGCGTGCAGTTTGGTGTTCATGCCGCCCTTGGTTCGACCAATCAGGCGTCCACGCCCCCCTTTTGACGCCCATGCTGGTCGCTGTCCGGTGAGCTTTCAGATAGGTCGCGTCGATCATCACAGTCTTCTGTTCGCCGTGCTCGGCGGCCGGGCCGGCCATCATTCGCGCGAAGATGCCCATGTCGCTCCACCGTTTCCATCGATTGTACAGCGTCTTGTGCGGTCCATAGGCAGCAGGGGCATCCCGCTACCGCAAACCATTGCGATTGATGAAGATAATCCCGCTCAACACACGCCTGTCATCGACGCGCGGCTTGCCGTAGGGCTTCGGGAAGAAGGGCTCCAGACGCGCCATTTGCGCATCCGTAAGCCATAAGAGATCAGACATGTTCACCGCTCGTTTTCACCGCTCGTTTTTGAACCGTGAATCACGCCGCAAAACGGAAATCAATGGGTCCTGACCCTAATAACCAAGGCAAATCGTAACGGGGGGAATCATAACAATGACGTTTTCGATTGCAACGTTGGTGACATTTCGAATTGGGCCGGACTGCTGAAAGACGGTTTCAATTCAGCGCCTTGTCGTTGCGCAGACAGTGGTGTCGCAAACTGGCAAGATTGGTAGAGCGATCGCTCTACCCTGGCCTCTATGAATGATACACAAACGCAGATTGCCGAGAATCTTGACCGTCAGTTTTCCGAAATGGGTTTTGCAACCCAGGGTGTCGAAGCGTTGCGCGTTGGTGCCAATGTCTCGCTTCGGACCCTGTACAAATATTTTCCCAGCCGCGAGGCGATGGTGATCGGGGCGTTGACCCACCGGGATGTCGCTTATTCGGACTGGATCGGTCACGATGATGCCGAAGGCGCGGATCATGTGCTGCATGTGCTTGTCCGCCTGTCGGACTGGCTAGTTGAAGTATCCAACACCGGATGCCTGTTTCGCAACGCTCTGGCGGCTTATCCTGAAAGCGAACCGATCCGCGACGCTGTCGAGATTCACAAGGCGCATGTCCGGGACATGTTCCGCGCGCGGCTGCTGAAGGTCGACGCCGGCTGCGATGCCGACGCTCTGGCGGAAGCCCTGTTCGTCCTGCACGAGGGGCTGACGGAAACCGCGCGCCTGATCGGGGTCAGGCAGGCCTCGGCGGCGACGCTGCGCTGCGCCCGGGCGCTGCTTGGGGCTGCGAATATTCATTAAACCGGATCAACCGGCAGGACGACAAAAGGAACGGACGTGAAGATCAAGGAAATCCACATCTACGCCCATGAACTGCCGGTCAAAAACGGTCCCTACACCATGGCCAATGCCGAGGTCCGGGCGCTGGAGACAACGCTGGTCAAACTGACAGACGACAGCGGCACCGTGGGCTGGGGCGAGACCTGCCCGGTCGGCCCGACCTATGCCGAGGCGCATGCAAAAGGGGCACTGGCCGCGCTGACCGAGATGGCGAAGGGGCTGATCGGGGCCGATCTCTGGCCGGTGGCGCTGACTCACAAGATGAACAGCCTGCTGAACGGTCACAATTATGCCAAGGCGGCCATCGATATCGCGGCGCATGACCTGATCGGCAGGAAGCTGGGCGTCAATGTCGCGGACCTGCTGGGCGGGGCGCAGACGGATCGGGTGCCCTCCTACTATGCCACCGGCATCGGGGCGCCGGATGACATTGCCAGGCTGGCGAAAGAGAAAAGGGACGAGGGCTATCCGCGCCTGCAGGTCAAGGTCGGCGGCCGCCCTGTCGAGATCGATATCGAGACCATCCGAAAGGTCTGGGAGGTCATTCGCGGGTCGGGCATGCGCCTTGCCGTCGATGGCAACCGGGGATGGACCACCCGCGATGCCCTGCGGGTCAGCCGGGAATGCCCCGAGATACCGTTCATCATGGAACAGCCCTGCAACAGCTATGAGGACCTGCAAAAGATCCGCCCGCAGGTGTGCCACGGGATTTACATGGATGAAAACAGCGTCGATCTGAACACCGTGATCTCGGCCGCCGGAACCGGTCTGGTCGATGGGTTCGGCATGAAGGTGACCCGGATCGGCGGCCTGCAGAACATGCGCGCCTTCCGGGATATCTGCGACGCGCGCAACCTGCCGCATACCTGCGACGACAGCTGGGGCGGCGATATCATCGCGGCGGCCTGCACCCAGATCGCATCGACTGTGCGCCCCTCGTTGATGGAGGGCGCGTGGCTCGCTGCGCCTTATATCGAGGGCAATTATGATCCGGAAAACGGCATCCAAATTGTGGGCGGACATATCCGGCGCCCGACCGGGCCGGGCCTTGGCATCACCCCCGATGAAAGCGCCTTTGGCGACCCCATCGCGTCGTTCTGAGGAGAGCCTGATGCGCCGGTTCCCGGCGTAATCGTACACCGCGGCCTGCCGGGACAGGCGGTCGCCACCTTAGGAAAGGGAACCATGTTCAAAGACAAACGCGCCCTTGTCACCGGCGCTGCTGGAGGCATCGGCAAGGCCATCACCGAAAAGCTGCGGGCAAACGGCGCGAAAGTGGCCGTTGCCGACCGCGCGACAGACGGGATCGGGGCCGAGGCGCATCTGCCCGGCGATCTGCTTGATCCGCAGTACAGCGACAATCTGGCCGCAGCGGCGCAAAAAGCGTTGGGCGGGCTGGATATCGTCATCAACAACGCGGGCGTCATCACGCGCGGCCCGGTGACCGAGACCTCGGATACCGACTGGGCGCTGTCGATGGGCGTGAATGTCGAGGCCCCGTTTCGGATCTGCCGCGCTGCCATCCCGCTGATGGCGGAAACCGGCGGCGGAGCCATCGTCAACACCGCGTCCTGCTGGGGCGGCAAGGCGCCCGGTCCGAACCATGCGCTCTATTGCATGACCAAGGCCGCCATCGCCTCGCTGTCCGAATGCATGGGCATGGATCACGCGCATCAGGGCATCCGCATCAATGCGGTCTGCCCCAATGAGGTGAACACGCCGATGCTGCGGTCCGGCTTCGCCAAACGCGGCTTCGACCCCGACAAGGCGGTGGCTGAACTTGGCAAAACCGTCCCTCTTGGTCGCATTGCCGAACCCGAAGACATCGCCGATGTGGTCCTGTTCCTGGCTTCGGACGCGGCGCGTTACATGTGCGGCGCGCTGGTCGAGGTCAATGGCGGGAAACCGGTCGCATGAGGCGGTTCGAAGGCAAAGTGGCGCTGGTCACCGGCGGGCGTTCGGGGATCGGGCAGGCCATCGCCGCGCGGCTGGCTGACGAAGGCGCGCGCGTTTTCACCGCGCAGCGCGGGCCCGACGACATATTTGAAGGGATCGCCGCCGATTTCACTGATCCGGCCTCTCCCGCGCAGGTGGTGGCCGAGCTCATAACCCGCGCCGGGCGGCTGGACGTTCTGGTCAACAATGCCGGGATGATGCAAGAGGCCCGGGTCGAGGATATGAGCCTGACGGACTGGCAGAAAACCCTGACCGTCAACCTGACCGCGCCGTTTCTGATGATACAGGCCGCCCTGCCCCATCTGCGCGCGACGCGGGGCAGTATCGTCAATACCGGCTCTATCGAGGGGTTGGGCAGCAATCCGGGCCACGCGGCCTATTGTGCGTCAAAGGCAGGGCTGCACGGGCTGACCCGCGCCGTCGCGGTCGATCACGGGGCCGAGGGCATCCGCTGCAACGCAATCGCGCCGGGCTGGATCGACACCGATCTGAACCTCGATTTCATCAAGTCCATGCCCGATCCACAGGCGTTCCGGCGCGACATAGGCAAGATCCATCCCGTGGCGCGGACCGGCAAACCCGAAGAAGTCGCCGCCCTGGCCGCGTTTCTGGCTGCCGGGGAAAGCGGCTTCATCACAGGGCAGGTCTATACCGTCGATGGCGGGCGCATGGCGCAATTGAGCTTGCCCTGAGACCGTGATGCCGGGCCCATAAGCCCCTGCAAGAGCAGAAAAAAAGAAGCCCGCCTGTTGCGGCGGGCCAGTTTGGGGAGGGAAGTTTCCTCAGTAGCTCTGGTTCAGTTCTTCCGCCGCCGGAATCTCGCGCTCGCGGCGGGCGATGTAGTCCAGCAGCTCTTCGTTCTTGGCTTCGTCCAGCTTCGGCTCTTCATATTCCCCCAGCAGCTTTCTGGCGTGTTTCAGGGCGCGCTCGGTGATCTCGACACTGCCTTCGGCCTGCCATTGCTCGATCGAGTTGTTGTCGAACAGATCGGGCATGAAAAACGCCTGTTGGAAATTGTCCTGCGTGTGCGGGTGGCCCAGATAGTGACCGCCGGGGCCGATATCGGGAACCGCGGCAACGGCCTGATCGAAATCATGCCATTTCGGCCCCTCGGCCATGCGGTAGGCCATGGCGCATTGTTCCGCATCCACGACGAATTTGGCGACCGAGCAATGCATGCCCGCCTCGTTCCAGCCCGCCGAGTGCCAGATATAATGCGCGCCCGCATGGACAACCGCGCTGAGCGTGGTGGCGGATTCGTATCCGGCCTGCGCGTCGAACGTCTTGGCCCCGCCCAGCGTGTTCGAGGTGCGCCACGGCACGTCGTAGAACCGCGCCATCTGGCCGATCATAAAGTTCATCAGGCTGATCTCGGGTGTGCCCGCCATCGGCGCGCCGGATTTCATCGACACGGTCGACAGGTAGTGGCCCCAGATCGCCGGGCAGCCCTTGCGGACCACCTGCGTATAGGCCAGCGCCGACAGCGCTTCGGCGGTCAGCTGGGCCACGGTGGCGGGGACGGATGCAGGCGTGTTCGCGCCGCCCAGCACGAAGGGCGAGCACAAAACCGGCTGGTTGCGGCGGCAGAAGGCGCGCATCGCGCCCAGCATGGTCTCGTCCCAGACCAGCGGGCTGTTGCCGTTGCAATTGCCGGTGGTGACCGGGTTGTTGTCGATGAACTCATCGCCGAACAGAATGGCGCACATGTCCATCACGTCCTCGGCGTTCTTGGGCGAGGTGGTCATGCCCATGAACATCTTGTCCGAATATTTCATCGACGAATAGGTGATGCGCAAATGCCGCTGGCTGATCGGGTGATCATAAGGTTCGACGATATGGTGGGCCGAGCTGTGCAGCGCGGGCATCATGTGGCTGAGCTTGTGGAACATCGCCAGATCGTCCAGCGTCGGGTTCCGGCGCACATCGTCCAGATCGCGCAGGAAGGGCGCGCCGGTCATCGGCACGAACACCGAATGCTTGCCGCCAAGCCTGACATTGTTGTTGGGATTGCGCGCGTGATAGGTGAACTGCGCCGGAATGGTCGAGATCAGCTCGCGCACCATATTACGGTCCAGATAGACCAGTTCGCCATCGATCCTGGCCCCGGCTTTCCTCCAGTCTTCCAGCGCAATCGGATCGCGGAACTGAACCCCGACATTTTCCAGAATGTCCATGGCCGCGTTGTCGATCATCTCGACCTGCGCATGATCCATCACTTCGCACAGCGGAATGTTGCGGGTCAGGCCGGGCAGCATGTCAAACCGGGGCGCGGTGCGGATCGCCCGACGGGCAGACCGACCGCCCGAACGAGAACGGGTACGGCTTTCAGTGGTCATCGTGAGTCTCCAGTGATTTCGGAGACTATCCCACGTCCCGGATGATCATGCGTCCCGTCTTGCGAAGTAATTTTGATGGAAGCGACATATCTTCGTCACAGGCGCAAAGCCGCCCCTGCTGCCCGATGTGCGGAACGCAAACCGCGCGGCGGTGGCCCCAAACAGCAGCCGAATTGTGATGTCAGCTGATTTTATTCCGCTGAGCGTGCGGCGAGACCCCAAAGCGTGCGCGATAGACCTTGGCAAAGTGACCGGGGCTTTCATAGCCGCAGGCCATGGCAATGTCGGTTATGGAATCCTCGGTCTGCAGCAAAAGCTTTCTGGCCCGGTCCAGACGCATTTCGACATAGTATTTCTTGGGCGTCGAATTCAGATATTTCCCGAACAGCCGTTCAAGCTGGCGGGTGGAAATCCCCAGCCTGGCCGCAATCGAAGACGGAGGGGTCGGGTCATCGATCCGGTCCCGCATGATACGGATCGCGCCCGCAAGATGCTTGTTGCGCATGCCGTTCCGCGATTGCAGTGAAACCCGCTGTTCCGCCGTCGCGTTCCGGACCGCGACATAGACCATCTGATCCGCAACATCGAGCGCAAGGTCCTCGCCATGTTCCGCTTCAATCAGATGCAGCATCAGGTCTGCCGTCGCGGTGCCCCCTGACGCCGTGATGTGTTTTTCGTCGGCAACAAAAACGCTGCGCACCAGATTCACATCCGGAAACTCCTCCATGAAGCTGTCGTGATACTCCCAGTGAATGGCGGCTTTGCATCCGCCCAGAAACCCGGCCTCGGCCAATATCCATGCCCCGGAACACAGAGCGCCGATTCTGGTTCCTTTGGCGCGTTCCCGGCGCAGCGCTGACAGCAACGGACGGCTGACATGGTTTCGCATGTTGATGCCGGACAACACAAAAATCCGGTGGCATTTGGCGACCGCCGAGAAATCCCCGTCTACCGAGGTTTTGGACCCGTTCGAGGACGCAACGGGTTCCCCGTCTTCCGAGTGCAGCGACCATTCGTACAGGTCTTTCCCGCTGATGAGATTTGCGATCCGCAACGGCTCGACCGCGCAGGAAAACGCGAGGTGCGAAAACTCATCCGTCAGAAAGAACACAACTTTTTGCGGCTGGGACATGACCGTCACATAGTCGCCTTGCAACATTCCATGGGGTGAAATTCTGGCTACAGCACAAGGTCATATGACGTCAAGCCGACTTGATGGGCGTTTCGATCGCAAGCGCCCGGCGCTTGCCCCCTTTGGCCCATGCCGGTTCGGGAATGGCGGGCGCGGTTCACCCCTCGCCTAAATTCAGGGCAATTCGGTCCAGCTACAGTCATTTTTTGACGATGCCAGCGCGCCGGAAATGAACGCCATGCCCAGCAAACCGTCCGCAAGACCGGGCAGCAAACGGCCCGCGCCTTGATCGCCCCGGATCAGGTCCGCAGCCTCGGCATAAAGCGTGGCAAAGCCTTCAAGGTAGCCTTCGGGGTGGCCCGGCGGGATGCGGGTGGCGCGTTTGGCCGCCGGGGACGTCATTGCGCCGGAGCCGCGCGTCAAGGTCTGCGGCGGCTGGCCGAACCGGCTGAACCGCATGTGATTGGGATGTTCCTGCGCCCATTCCAGCCCGCCACGTTCGCCATAGACCCGCAGGCTCAGACCGTTTTCGTTGCCCACCGCCACCTGACTGGCCCACAGCATGCCCCGCGCGCCGCTGGCATAGCGCAGCAGGATGTGGGCGTTGTCATCCACCTGACGGCCCGGAACCATGCTGGTCAGATCGGCGGCCAGGTGCGAGGGCACCTCGCCCGTCACGAAATGCGCCAGGTTGAACGCATGGGTGCCGATATCGCCGATGGCCCCTGCCCCCGACCGCTCCGGATCGGTGCGCCAGTCGGCCTGTTTGTTGTCGGTATCAGCCGGTTCCGTCAGCCAGTCCTGCGCGTATTCCACCTGCAACAGCCGCAACCTGCCCAACTCGCCCGCCTGCACCATGTCGCGCGCCTGCCGAATCATCGGATAGCCGGTGTAGTTATGGGTCAGGATGAAATGCGCGGATGAGGCATCGGCCACCGCCCTGATGCGGGCGGCATCCTCGGTCGTGGCGGCCAGAGGTTTGTCGCAGATCACGTGGATCCCGGCCTGCAGAAACGCAATCGCCGGGTCGGCATGCATATGGTTCGGGGTGACGATGGCAACCGCGTCGATGCCATCGTCGCGCGCGGCCTCGGCGTCTGCCATTTGGCGGAAATCGGCATAGGATCGGTCGGGCGCGATCCCCAGTTCCTGCGCGGATGCCGCAGCACGCTGCGGATCGGACGACAGCGCCCCCGCCACCAGATGCCAGCGCCCGTCCAGCCGGGCCGCGATCCGGTGCACGGCCCCGATGAACGCGCCCTGCCCG
The DNA here is from genome assembly GCF_056533845.1 of Ruegeria sp. F5. Classification (NCBI taxonomy): domain Bacteria; kingdom Pseudomonadati; phylum Pseudomonadota; class Alphaproteobacteria; order Rhodobacterales; family Roseobacteraceae; genus Ruegeria; species Ruegeria sp. F5. The sequence continues at coordinate 120,490 of NZ_JBQFOU010000013.1, forward strand.
CCGCCGACCATGCCCAGTTTCAACACGGTCACTGGCCCAGCCCCAGCATGGTTCGGATCATGGCCTGATCAACCTCGCCACCGGCGAAGTCATCAAACGCCTTGTCGGTGGTCTCGATGATATGGCGCGCGATGAAGGGCGCGCCTTCGGCGGCCCCCTGTTCGAGGGATTTCAGGCAACATTCCCATTCCAGAACCGCCCAGCTGTCATAGCCATATTGCGTCAGCTTCGAGAAAATCGCGCCGAAATCCACCTGCCCGTCGCCCAGAGAACGGAAGCGCCCGGCGCGGTTGGTCCAGCCCTGATAGCCGGAATAAACGCCTTGCCGACCGGTCGGGTTGAACTCTGCATCCTTGACGTGAAAGGCGCAGATGCGGTCGTGGTAGAGGTCGATGAACTCCAGATAATCCATCTGCTGCAACAGGAAATGCGAGGGGTCGTAGTTGATCCGGCAGGCCTCATGCCCGTTCACCGCATCAAGGAACATCTCGAAGCTGGCCCCGTCGAACACATCCTCGCCCGGGTGGATTTCAAAGCCGATGGCCACGCCTTGCTCGGCGTAAGCGTCAAAGATCGGGTGCCAGCGGCGGGCAAGCTCGGCAAAGGCCTCTTCGATCAGGCCCTGCGGGCGCTGCGGCCAGGGATAGAGATAGGGAAAGGCCAGCGACCCGGTGAAGCTGACCGAGGTGTCCAGCCCCATGCGGCGGGATGCGATGGCGGCTTTCCTGACCTGATCTGCGGCCCAGCCCTGCCGCGCCTGCGGATTGCCATGGACGGTTTTGGGCGCGAAAGCGTCAAAGGCCAGATCGTAGGCGGGATGCACCGCGACCAGCTGGCCCTGCAGATGGGTCGAAAGCTCACTGACCTCAACGCCCGCCTCGCGGCAGGTGCCGAGGATCTCATCGCAATAGGTCTGGCTGTCGGCGGCTTTGTCCAGATCGAACAAACGCCCGTCAAACGTGGGGATCTGCACCGCCTTATAGCCCAGACCCGCCGCCCATTCCGCAATCGCGCCCAGCGAATTGAACGGAGCCGCATCATCGGCAAACTGCGCAAGAAATAGTCCCGGTCCCTTGATCGCACCCGGCATATCAGCCTCCCTTGAAAAATCCGGTGTGTCAGGCCCCGACCGGGGCCTGACGGGGTCAGGTGGTTACTTGCCGCCCCAGCGTTCGGGGTAGCCCGGCATGCCCTCGCAACCGCAGGCCGCGTAGTGCAGCGGCGGCATCGACGGGTTCACGAAATCAGCCAGATTGTCGTTGGTGATCGCCGGTTGCGGCAGGTTCCATTCCGGGCCGGGGATCGCCTCGCCATCCAGAATTTTCAGAGCCGCCAGAATCGGCGTGCGCCACTGATAGGTCGGATAGGTCGGCGCGATGGTGGTCATCCCGATCTCCTGCCATTTCTGCAGGAAATCCTGCTGGTCTTCGCCGGTGACAATCGGCACGTCCAGCCCCATATCCTCGAACGCCTCGATGGCCGCGACCGAGGTTGCGCCCGCGTCCATCCAGACCGCGCCCAACTGGTTGCCGCGCTGGATATAATCCTCGACAATCGCCTTGGTCTTGGCGCGGTCGCCATCGGTGAATTCCGCGCCAACGATGTTCAGACCGGCCTCTTCCAGAATACGTTTCGCGGCAGAGTAGCGGGTTTCCAGAACGTCGACGCCGGGCAGGATGCGCAGCATCAGCACGTCGGACCCTTCGGGCGCGTTGGCGGCGATGAACCCACCCGACTGGATGCCGAAACCATAGCCGCCGACCGGTTTGATAAAGGTCACGGGGCAATCGGTGTTCACACCCCGGTCGAACACGATCACGGGAAGTTGCTCGCAGGCTTTTTCCACAGCGGGGGTCAGAGCTGCGGTCGTGTTGGGGGACACGATCAGGGCGTCACAGGTGCCACCGGCCAGCAGATCCTCGATATCGGCAATCTGCTTGTCGTCTGAGCCTTCGGCGTCGGTCACGACGAACTCGGCGATATTGTCATGCTGTTCCACCTCGGCCTGCATGGTATTCCAGCCGACTACGCGCCACGGGTTGTTAACGCCCGCGTTCGAGAAGCAGATCGTATGCGGGCCATCCTTTTTGAAACCCGAGGTATCGGCCATCACGTCGCCATAATGCTGCAGCCAGGGGGTTGCCGCATCGCCATTGGCGGCTGCGCCCAGCATGTCTTTTTGCTTGGCGAATTCGGCCGGATCGTCAAAGTTCTGCGCCTGGGCGGGCAAGGCCACCACCAGCGCCGTCAGGGCGGTCGCTGTACATTTGTTGATCATCTTGTTTCCTCCTCCTCGGTAAAATATCGGGCGCCTATCCCCCTGATCGGCGTCGTCGGTATCCGGCGATCACCACCGCCGAGATCAAAATCAGCCCCTGCACCACATCGCGGATGGGTTTCGGGAAACCCAGAATGTTGAGCAGCGTGAACATCGCCTGCAGCACCAGCGCGCCCGCAATCGTGGCCCCCACGGTGCCGCGCCCGCCCAGCAATTGCGCCCCGCCGATGACGGCGGCGGTGATCGCCTGAAGCTCAAGCCCGATGCCCACATCGGTGGAGACGCCCGCAAAGCCGCCCAGCAATATCCCGGCGATGACGGCCGAGACCGAGGACATGACAAACGCCACAATCCGCGTTTCCGTCAGTGGGACCCCGGCCAGCAAGGCGGCCTTTGGATTGTCGCCCATGGCGATCAGGCGCTTGCCGTAATTGGTGCGGTGCATCAGCCACCACATGGCGGCGCAGACCACCACCATCACGATCACCGCCACCGGCAGGATTTTGATCAGCGGCAGGTCCTTGATCAGATAGCGTCCGAAAAAGCGGAAATTCTCGGGCAGGTATCCGCGCGGCGCACCGCCCGACCATGTCAGGGCCACACCGCTGAGCGTGATCATCATCCCCAGCGTGGCAATGATCGACGGCACCTTGAGCCACGACACCACCAGCGCATTCACCACGCCCACGATCACGCCCGCGCCCAGCATGACCAGGATCACCCACCATGTCGCGCCGGCATCCCCGTCCAGCAGGATCGAGCTGCCGATCACCGTAAGCGTCACCAATGCGCCTGCCGACAGGTCGAACCCGCCCGAGTTGATGACGTAAAGCTGCCCCACCGCCAGAATCGCAATTGGCGCGGCGCGTTTGAGGAAGTTCATGTAACCGGTCGGCTGCAGGAAATAGGGCGACAGGATCGCGATTGCCACAAAAAGCAGCACCAGCACCAGAAAGACCGGGTTGATCTGTTTCAGCCGGGCCATCATGCCTCGATCCTCCGGCTGCGCACGGCATAGACGGCGACGGCGGCCACGATGATGACCCCGCGCAGGATCTGTTTGGCAAAGGCGTCGACACCGGCAATGTTGAAGATCGAGTCGATCAGCGAAAAGATCATCACCCCCATCAACGTGCCCCAGACGCCGCCGCGCCCGCCGGACAGCGCCGTACCGCCGATGACAACGACGGCGATGGATTCCAGATCGTAAACCCCGTCCCGCCCGATCCACGGCGCGCCCGAGCGTAACCGGCTGGCCAGATACAGCCCCGCGATAGTGGCGCAGACCGAGCAGATCACATGCGCCATGATCACCACGCGGGTGGTGCGCATGCCTGCAAGCTTGGCCGCATCCGGGTTGCCGCCGACCGAATAGATGTTTGACCCCGCGCGGGTGAAACGAAGGAACACCCAGGCCGCCACGGTCAGGGCAATCAGGAAGATCAGGCTGACCGAGATGCCGCCGACCTGCCCGTAAGCGAAGACCTGAAACTCTTCCGGTACCTCTCCGGCGAAATTGTTGAACGTGGCGCTCAGCAACCCTTGCAGGATCAGCGCCATGCCAAGGGTGGTGATCAGCGGGTTGACCTCGAACTGGGTGATCACCAGCCCGTTGATCAGGCCGACCACGACCCCCACCGCCAGAACGGCAGCAATCGCGGGCAACATCATCGCCGGTTCGCCCGACATGATCGATGAGGCCAACACGGCAGAGACTGAAATCAGGTTCGCCACGCTCAGATCAATCGAGGCGATCAGGATGGCAAAAGTCTGACCTACTGCGGTGATCCCCAGAGCAATCGAGCGCCCCAACAGGCCCAGCAGGTTTTCGGCGGTCAGATATTGCGTCTGCCCGGTCGCCACGGCGACGATGACATAGATCGCCACCGCCACCAGCAGCAGCAGGAACGGCGCAAGGGCCGCGAGGTTCCGGGGCCTGCCGATCTTCATGAGGCTTCCAGTTCAAGATGCGCCTCGGTCGCTGCATGCATGACCTCGGTCTCGCTGGCACCATGGCCGAACTCGGCCACGATCTTGCCGTCGCTCATCACCAGAACCCGGTCCGAGATGCCCAGAACCTCGGGCAGGTCAGACGAAATCGCCATCACCGCCGCGCCCTCTTGTGCCAGTTTGCGCATCTGGGCGTATATCCCGGCCTTGGTGTTGACGTCGATGCCACGGGTCGGTTCGACAAAGATCAGAACCTTCGGGGCCAGCGACAGCCAGCGCGCAACGATGGCCTTTTGCTGGTTGCCCCCGGACAGAGACTGAATCTCGACCTCGTAATTCGCCGCACGCAGATCGAAGACGTCAAACAGCGCGTCCATCTGATCGAGCGAGGCAATCGGCGAGTGGTTCGGTGCCCCCAGGGCGCTGGAAAAGGCCCGCGCCGAGATCATGCCGTTGTCACGGACCGTTTGCATCAGCATCAGGCCCTCGGCCTTGCGGTCGCCGGGCAGCATGGCGATCCCGGCCTTGGCGGCGCTGCGCGGGCTGGTCAGCGGGACCGGTCTGCCCTCAACCGTAACCGCGCCCGACTCGAACGGTTCCGCGCCAAACAGGGCCAGCGCCAGCGCCGTGCGGCCAGCGCCCTGAACACCGGCAAACCCGGTGATCTGACCCGCGCGCAGGTCGAGATCGATGTTGAACAGCCGGTCATTGCCGCCGCCGCGCACGGTCAGCACCGCCGCGCCAATTTCCTCCGGCGTGGCGGGTTCGGGATAGAAATGCCCGATATCGCGCCCGACCATCGCCTCGACGATCTGGCCGGTTTCGGGCACGTGATCGAACGCGGCGGCGACCTTGCCGTCCTTGATGACGGTGACGCGGTCGGCCAGACGGCGGATTTCGCGCATGCGGTGGGTGATATAGACAATCGAGCGCCCCTGCCCGCGCAGATTTTCGACCAGTTGGAACAGCAGATCGCACTCGGTATCGTTCAGCGCCGCCGTTGGTTCATCCATGACGATGACCTGCGCGTTAAGGGACAGCGCCTTGGCGATCTCGACCATCTGCTGCTGCGCGACGTCCAGATCGCTGACCAAGGTGTCCGGGCCAAAGCGATGGCGATCCCCGAACAGCGCCAGGACGTCCTGCGTTTCGCGCCGCATCCTGTCGCTGTCCAGCAGGCCCCAAAGGCGCGTGGGTTCGCGGCCCAGAAAGATGTTTTCGGCCACCGTCCGGTCGGGCAGCAGCGAGAATTCCTGATAGATCACGCTGACCCCTTGCGCGAGCGATTCCAGCGGGTGCTGAAACCGAACCTTCTGACCGCGCAGGAAGATGTCGCCTTGTTCCGCCTGATAGACGCCCGACAGCACCTTCATCAGTGTGGATTTGCCCGCGCCGTTTTCCCCGACCAGCGCGTGCACCTCGCCCGATCGGGCCGAGAAACTGACCGCATCCAGCGCCTTGATCCCCGGAAAGACCTTGGAGATCCCTTTCATCTCAAAGAGGGCATCACCGCTCATGCCTGCGCCCAGCCTTTGCGAATGAACGCGGCGCTGTCGTGAAACAGCTGCGGGTGATCGTCGAACATCGGCCGCCAGATGCGTGTGGCCGCAGCAATTTCGGGAACGCCTGCGCCAAAGGCCTCCATCACCACCCAGCCGTCAAAGCCGGTTTTCTTCACCGCGGAAAAGATCGTGCCGAAATCGATCTGCCCGGTTCCGGGCGTGCCCCGGTCATTTTCCGAGACATGCAGAACGTTGATCCAGCCAGACAGCGCCGCAATCGCCTGCGCCTGATCCTTTTCTTCGATATGCGCGTGGAACGTGTCGTACAGGATCCCGAAAGCGGCATGGTCGACCAGTTCGCAATACTGCGCCGCCTGTTCGGCGGTGTTCAGGAAGTGGGTTTCGAACCGGTTCAGGGGCTCCAGCGCCAGCCGCATCCCCCGCGCTGCCGCGTTTTCAGCCATCCGGTGGTGCAGCTCGGCCCCGCGCTGCCATTCCCCGGCGGTTGGCCCGCTGCCGGTGAAATGCCCGATGGGCGCATGAAACGGCCCGCCGATGGTTTCGGCCCCCAGCGCCGTGGCGCAGTCCAGTATCCAGTTCAGATGAGCAACACCGCCCGCCCGGATATCGGGGTCGGCGCTGGTGGGGTCCGCATTGGGATCGGGCACAATCGCGGTGCAGGTCCGGTCCAGCTCCAGCGCATCCAGTTCGGCCCCCAGCCAGGCATAGTGATCGGCGGTCCCTTCGAGGATCGGGATTTCGACACCGTCATACCCTGCCTCGGCAGCAAGCTGGCAAAACTCCAACTGCGCCCTGTCGATCAGCCCACCGACGCACAGCAGGTTCACACCCAGCTTCATGTCCCCTCCCCAGAAGTTCAGAAGTTGCAACGGTACGAATCTATGTAATCGATTTCATTGCTTATGTAAACCATTACATTTTCCGTTTCACGCTGCTATAAATCGTCAGCATGACAAGAAATTCGAACAAGAGACCCACGGTTCGGGATGTTGCACGAGTGGCCGGAGTCTCGACCGCGACGGTCAGCCGGGCGTTGCAATCGCCTGATATCGTTTCCAAAAAGACACGCGATGCGGTGTTCACGGCTGTCTCGGAAACCGGGTACAGCGTCAATACCGCCGCACAGATGCTGCGGCGCAACCGGTCGGGGACGGTGCTGGTCATCCTGCCGGATATTTCCAACCCGTTCTTTTCCAAGATCCTGTCGGGCATCGAAGAGATTGCGACCCGCGCCAATCTGACGATCCTGATTGGCAACACCAACGGCGACGACGCGCGCTATGCGAAGATCCTGGAAAACCTGCGCAACGGGCGCGCCGACGGGGCCCTGATCCTGAACGGCGCCGCGCCGCCGGACGGGATGCTGCCCGAGGGCACTCCGGTCGTCTCGATCTCGGAACGTCTCGAGGATGCGGGCTATGCGCATGTCGGGACCGACAACCGCAAAGCGGCATTCGATGCCACGCATTATCTGCTGGCCCAGGGGCACCGAAAGATCGCCCATGTCACCGGACCCGAAGGCAACGCGCTGACCGAAGACCGCCGCGCCGGGTATGTTCAGGCGATGACCCAAGCCGGTCTGACAGACCACATCCACACAATCCCCGGCGGCTTCACCTATGCCGACGGAGAGCGGGCGGCGGACCAGCTGATTGCGCGGCACCCGGATACAACCGCCGCCTTCTGTGCCAATGACGAATCCGCCATGGGCGTCATCCGGAGCCTTCAGAAACAGGGATATTCCATCCCCGGCCAGATATCCGTCATGGGCTTCGACGACGTACCGTTTTCCCGCATCTTCCAGCCCGAGTTGACGACAGTGCATCAGGCGCGAAACCTGATCGGGCAACGGGCGATGGGAGTATTGCTGGAACTGCTGGACAAAAGCGCCCCCCCTGCCGGTCCGGTGTTTCTGGAGCACAGGATCGTGACGCGAAACAGCGTGGCCGCACCGCCTGGGCATGCGTGAAACCCGAGGATGCAGTGGCGATTGGTCGGAACATCAATTCAGGCTGAAATCGCGATCTCAGGCGCGGGTCATTCGGCCAACAGGGCCGACAGCTCGTTCGCCCCCTTTTGCAATATCTCCAGAAACGACATCAGGCTGGTCACGTCATGGCGTTGTGTCGGGGCGTGCACCGACAGCGTGGCCACCAACCGGCCCTGCCCGTCCTGAACCGGCACCGCAAGGGCTGACATTCCGGTCATGAATTCCTCGTCATCGGTGGAATACCTACGCTCGGCAATGCGCTGGATTTCCGTTCGCAACGCCCCGGGTGAAGTCAGCGAGCGTTCGGTCTCCGGTTGCAGGTTTCCGGCGGCAAGAAAC